>NZ_JBFULO010000342.1:0-4381 GCF_054049855.1 Stenotrophomonas sp. P5_B8
GGAATCGAACCGCCGACACGGGGATTTTCAATCCCCTGCTCTACCAACTGAGCTACTCGGCCACTTCATCGCTGCGTTGCCGCTGGCGAGGACGCGAATAATACGGAGGTATGCAGCGTTCGGCAAGCGTTTCGCGAAAAAAATTTCACATTTGTTGCCAGGCCTCGCGCCGACAGCGGCAAGTGCTTGATCCAACGTGGCTGCGCACCACCGTTGCGCGCATGAACATCGGTTCAGCACGTGCCCGGGCGCGCGCGACTCACTGCGTGTCGTCCGGCATGCACCACAGCAGCACGATGCCGATCACCATGATCACCGCCGCCAGCAGCAGCGATGCCTGGTAGGAGCCGCTGTCGCGCGCCAGGGTGCCGGCGAGCGCAGGTGCCACGATCTGCGCCACGCCGTAACTCAGGGTCAGGGTGGCCATCGCCTTGGCCGGGTTGTGCGGGTAGTGCCGACCGACCACGGTAAGGGTCAGGCTCACGATTCCGGCGAAGGTCAGTCCGAACAGCAGCGCACTGCCCAGCCCGGCAGCCAGTCCATCGTCCAGCAGGGGCAGCATGAACGAAACCGCCTGCAGGGCGAAGGCCAGCATCAGGGCGCGGATCATGCCGAGCCGTGCCGCCAGCCAGTCCCAGCCGAAGGTGGAGGGGACCGCCGCCAGTCCCACCAGCACCCACACCGCGCTGCCATGCCCGTGGAAGGCGGCGGTCTGCTCGAGGATGGCCACGATGAAGGTGGCGCTGACCACGAACCCGAAACCGGCGCAGAAGTACGCGGCAACCAGCAGGCGTCGCCAGCGCGGTCCGGGGGGCGGCGGCGCGTCGGCGACGGAGCGCGCGGACGCGGCGACCGGCGCGGGCATCCAGTACCAGGCGGGTACCAGGAACAGCAGCCCCAGCAGGCCCAGCCAACGCCATTGCCCGCTGGAATCGGCATGGCCGGCCATCATCGCCGTGGCCAGGCCCGACACCGCGATGCCCAGCCCCAGCCCGGCGAAATGCAGGCCCAGCCGGGGCCGCCGCTGGTGGGCCAGCAGCCAGTTGAGCACCAGCCCGGAGGCGAGCAGCAGCCCGGCGGTGCTGGACAGCCCGGCGAGGAAGCGCAGCACGCTCCACAGCCAGAGGTGGGGGGTGACGCCCATCAGCGCGGTGGCCGCGACGGCCAGCAGCAGTCCGGCCCGGTACATGTGGAATTTCTGCCGCATGTCGCCCACCCGCGCCACCAGCAGCGTGCCCAGCAGATAGCCCAGGTAGTTGAAGGTGGCCAGCCAGCCGCCCTGGGCGGCGCTAAGCCCGGCATCGACGCGCATCAGCGGCAGCAGGGGCGTGTAGGCGAACCGGGCCAGTCCCACGGTGAGGACCAAGGCGCAGATACCGGCGGCGATGACCTGCCAGGGATGCCGTTCGGTGGGGATGGGCGGGGCAGTCATTGGATACCGGGGCGGGCAGGGGTCCGCTGATCCTCGGCGATCCGGGTGTCACTGTCTTTCGATAGAATGACCGCCTATGTCGACCAGACGACAATCCCGCCCCTCTGCGGCGCCTCCCGGCGGTCGTGAACTCACGGTGCCACCGCTGCGCGCACTGCCTTGGCCGGTGGTCACGCACAGTCGGCAGATGGCGGCCGGCGAGCATTTTCCGCCGCATGTGCACGCCTGGCACCAGCTGGCCTTCGCTACCGAAGGCGTGCTGCAGGTGACGGCGGCGAACGCGCGGTATGTGATCACGCCGCAGCAGGCCCTGTGGGTGCCGGGCGGAACCCTGCATCACACCCGCGCGTTGAGCGCTGCGGCGTTCCGCAATCTGTACGTTGGCATCGACGTCGCCGCGGACATGCCTGCGGAATGCACGGTGCTTGAAGTATCGGCGCTGCTGCGCGCCCTGATCATCGAACTCGACGGCATCCGGGCCGAGGATGATTCCGGCTACTACGCCAGCCTGTGCGCGGTGATCGCCACCCAGTTGCGTCGGCAGACGCGACACGCGCGGCACCTGCCATGGCCGCAGGACGAGCGCTTGCAGCACTGGTGCCAGGCGCTGTACGACCATCCAGACGATGATCGGGACATGGCGGCGTGGGCGGCGCACCTGGGTCCGTCCACGCGCACGCTGGCGCGCCACTTCGAGCGCGAGACCGGCATGACAGTGCGCGCATGGCGCACGCGCCTGCGGTTGCTGCGCGCGATCGAGTGGCTGGCGCAAGGGCGCTCGCCGACACGGATCGCGCACGACCTGGGGTATGCGTCCGCGTCCGCCTTCAATTACATGTTCCGGGTCGAAATGGGCGTCAGCCCGTTACAGTGGCGACGATCCAGGTGACCCTCGCGGCGTGTCGCCGAGTTGCCTTGACCCTGATGACGTCCGGCCATGCCCGCACGCGCTGCCGCGCACCGGTGGCGATGGGTGATGCCGTTCGCTTGAACGGGGACGTTTGGCCGGTGGACTAGTCCGCGACCGGGCAGGCCAGGCTGAGCAGCCGATCACCGTCGAAACGCGCCTGGATCCTGCCGTCGCCCACCTTGTCGGCAGGCCAGTCCGCCACGGCCGCAGCACCCGGCAGTGGATTGCCAAGATGGAAATACACCTTGCCGCGCGTGTCGCCCGGCTGCAGGTGCGGGCAGCCTTGAATTGGCGATGCCGGCTGCCCGCAGTCGCCCTGCAGCAGGCACAGACGCGTGTAGCACTGGCCGGCGCCTGACCAGTGCCCCTGCGCGGCGAGGCAGCCGGGCTCTGTCGCCAGTACTGCCCAACACGCCAGGCCGAAGAGGGGGGTGGCCGACATCAGCACCGGGAGCAAGTAGCGACGAACGCGCTGACGGACGTGGAGGAGGGGCGATGTCATCCTGCGATGATGCGCCACGGCGCAGGTCCGGGCCAACCCGATGTGATCCGATGTGATCCGGTGCCGCCGATGGAATGCTGTGGCATCACCGGGTACATCGATCACCGTCGCGCAAGGCGCGCGGGACGTCGTGCCCGCGCTCACCGGTGGAACGCTGTCTTACCCCGACGCCGCCGTGCCGCCACAGCGCTTACTGTCAGGGCTCCTGATCACGCTGTCTGGAGTCGTCCGCCGATGAATGCTCTCACCAACACCCGCATCGTTCTCGCTTCGCGCCCGCAGGGCGAACCGGTGGCGGCCAATTTCCGCTGGGAGCAGGCGGCCGTTCCAGCGTTGGCCCCGGGACAGGTCCTGCTGCGCAACCGCTACCTGTCACTGGACCCGTACATGCGCGGCCGCATGGAGGAAGGCCCGTCGTACGCACCGCCTGTGGCGCTGGATGCGGTGATGGAGGGGCGCACGGTGTCGGAGGTGATCGCCTCCAACCACCCGGAGGTCGCCGTCGGCGAGCACGTGGTCGCTGGCGGCAACTGGCAGACCCATGCGGTGGTGGAGGGCGAGAGCATCGCCCGGCGGCTGCACGAGACGGGCCTGCCGATCAGCACCGCGCTCGGTGTCTACGGCATGCCGGGTTTCACCGCGTATGCCGGCCTGCAGGAAATCGGTCGGCTGCAACCGGGCGAAACCCTGGTGGTGGCCGCGGCCAGCGGGCCGGTCGGGGCGACGGTCGGGCAGATTGCAAAACTGCGCGGCGCGCGCACGGTGGGCATCGCCGGTGGCGAGCAGAAGCGACAGTATCTGGAAACGCTGGGTTTCGATGTGGCGCTGGACCATCGCGCCGAGAACTTCGCCGCGCAGCTGCAGGCCGCGGTGCCCGACGGCATCGATGTGTACTTCGAGAACGTGGGAGGGCATGTCTTCGACGCGGTCGCGCCACTGCTCAACGACTTCGCGCGTATTCCGGTGTGCGGCACCATTGCCACCTACAACGCGCGCGGCGCGGTGTTGCCGGGGCCGGATCGGCTGCCGGGCTTCATGAGTCAGGTGCTGCGCCAGCGGCTGACCGTGCGTGGCTTCATCCAGTCCGACTTCAACGCGCTGTTCCCGCAGTTCCTGGTCGACATGAGCCAGTGGCTGCAGGATGGCCAGGTGCAGTACCGCGAAGACGTCGTCGAAGGGTTGGCCAACGCGCCGGATGCGTTCTTCGGGCTGCTCAAGGGACGCAACTTCGGCAAGCTGGTGGTGAAGCTGGATTGAGTGCGCACGCAGCGCCAACGCGGTCCTGACCCGTAGCTCACGATCGCCACGTTAGCGTGGCGGCATCCCCCGATGAGTACCGATCATGACCAGCGACGAGAAGCAGAAGACCCAGCAGGAAGGCGTCAAGGAAAGCCAGCAGGACCGCAAGCAGGATGAAGCGGCCAAGCAGCGACCCGGCCAGACCGACCAGGCGATTCATGATGCGGAAACGCGGCGGCCGGTGCGCAAGGACAACAACCCGGACTGAGGATGCCGTAGCCGTCGACCGCCGTGACGT
>NZ_JBFULO010000343.1:0-4376 GCF_054049855.1 Stenotrophomonas sp. P5_B8
GCCAACGCCAAGGCCGCCGCCAACCGCGCCCGATCGCTGGCCCCGCAGCAGTACGTATCCAAGTCTGACCTGGACGCCGCCGAGGCCACCGAACGCACCGCCTCAGCGGCCGTGCAGCAGGCCCAGGCCGCCCTGACCAGCGCGAAGATCAACCTCGGCTACGCCGAAGTCACCGCGCCGATCAGCGGCCGCGCYGGCAAGCAGCAGGTCACCGAAGGCGCGCTGGTTGGCCAGGGCGATGTGACCCTGCTCACCACCGTGGACCAGCTCGATCCGCTGTACGTGAACTTCTCGATGAGCGTGGACGAGCTGACCCAGATGCGCGCGGCGCAGGCCAAGGGCCAGGTGGCGCTGAGCGGTGACGGCAAGTCGACCGTGCAGGTCAAGCTGTCCGACGGCACCGTCTACGACCAGCCGGGTACGCTGGACTTCTCCTCGACCACGGTCGACCCGGCCACCGGCGCGGTGTCGCTGCGCGCGGTGCTGCCCAATCCGCAGCAGATCCTGCTGCCGGGTGCCTTCGTCAGCTTCCAGGCGACCCTGGGCGAGCGCAACAACGCTTACCTGGTCCCGCTGCAGGCACTGCAGCGCGACACCACCGGCGGCTACGTGCTGGTGGTCGGCAAGGATGGCAAGGTCGCCCGCAAGAACGTCAAGAGCGAAGGCCAGCAGGGCAGCAGCTGGCTGGTCAGCGGTGGCCTTGAACCGGGCGACCAGGTGATCGTGGCCGGTGTGCAGAAGGTCAAGGAAGGCGCGCCGGCCAAGGCGGCCCCGTGGAACCCCAACGCCGCCAACGCCAATGGCCAGGCCCCGGCAGGTGCTGCGCCGGCAGGGGCCGCTCCGGCGGCTGCCGCCAAGCCTGACGCCGCCGCCCCAGCCGACGCCGCTGCCGAAACGTCCGGCGCCGCTCCGGCTGCCGAACCGAACAAGCAATAACGGGAATCATCCGTCATGCCTAAATTTTTCATTGAACACCCGGTCTTCGCCTGGGTGGTCGCGATCCTGATCTCGCTTGCGGGCGTGATCTCGATCCTTGGCCTGGGCGTGGAGTCCTATCCAAGCATCGCACCGCCCCAGGTGACGGTGAGCGCCACCTACCCCGGCGCCAGCGCCGACACCGCCGAAAAGTCGGTCACCCAGGTGATCGAGCAGCAGCTGACCGGTATCGATCACCTGCTGTACTTCAGCTCTTCCTCGGCCTCCAACGGCCGCGTCACCATCACCCTGACCTTCGAGACCGGCACCGATGCGGACATCGCCCAGGTCCAGGTGCAGAACAAGGTGTCGCTGGCAACCCCCCGCCTGCCCACCGAGGTGACCCAGCAGGGCGTGGTGGTGGCCAAGGCCAACGCCGGCTTCCTGATGGTGGTGGCGCTGCAGTCCGACAATGCCTCCATCAACCGGGATGCGCTCAACGACATCGTCGGTTCGCGCGTGCTCGACCAGATCTCGCGTATTCCCGGCGTCGGCAGCACCCAGCAGTTCGGTTCCGAGTACGCCATGAACATCTGGCTCAACCCGGAAAAGATGCAGGGCTACGGCCTGTCCGCCAGCCAGGTRCTGGCCGCGATCAAGGACCAGAACGTGCAGTTCGCGGCCGGTTCGCTGGGCTCGGATCCGTCCCCGGAAGGCCACTACTTCACCGCCACGGTCTCGGCCGAAGGCCGCTTCAGCTCGCCGCAGGAGTTCGAGAACATCATCCTGCGCGCCAATGCCGACGGCTCGCGCGTGCTGCTCAAGGACATCGCACGTATTGCCTTCGGTGCGAACAACTACGGCTTTGACACCCAGTACAACGGCAAGCCCACCGGTGCCTTCGCGATCCAGTTGCTGCCGGGCGCCAACGCCTTGAACGTGGCCAATTCGGTCACCGCCAAGATGGACGAACTGTCCCCGAGCTTCCCGGCCGGTGTCAGCTGGTTCTCGCCGTACGACAGCACCACCTTCGTCAAGATCTCGATCGAGGAAGTGGTCAAGACCCTGATCGAAGCGGTCGTGCTGGTGTTCCTGGTGATGCTGATCTTCCTGCAGAACTTCCGCGCCACCCTGATCCCGACCCTGGTCATCCCGGTGGCCCTGCTCGGCACGTTCCTGGGCATGAGCATCATCGGTTTCACCATCAACCAGCTGACCCTGTTTGCGATGGTGCTGGCGATCGGCATCGTGGTCGATGACGCCATCGTGGTCATCGAGAACGTCGAACGCATCATGACCGAGGAGAAGCTGCCGCCCAAGGCCGCCACCCAGAAGGCCATGACCCAGATCACCGGCGCGGTGGTAGCCATCACCGTGGTGCTGGCGGCGGTGTTCATTCCCTCGGCCCTGCAGGGCGGTGCGGCCGGCGAAATCTACAAGCAGTTCGCGCTGACCATCGCCATCGCCATGGCGTTCTCGGCGTTCCTGGCGCTGGGCTTCACCCCGGCGCTGTGCGCGACCTTCCTCAAGCCCACGCACAACGACAATCCGAACGTCGTCTACCGCACCTTCAACAAGTACTACGACAAGGTCAGCAACACCTACGTCGGCCATATCACCTCGGCGGTGAAGCATGCCCCGCGCTGGATGATCCTGTTCGTGGTGCTCACCGCGCTGTGCGGTTTCCTGTTCACGCGCATGCCGGGCAGCTTCCTGCCCGAGGAAGACCAGGGCTATGCGCTGGCGATCGTGCAGCTGCCGCCGGGCTCGACCAAGTCGCAGACCAACGCGGCGTTCGCGCAGATGCGTGGCGTGCTGGAGAAGCAGGATGGCTTCGAGGGCATGCTGCAGGTGGCCGGTTTCAGCTTCGTCGGTTCCGGCGAAAACGTCGGCATGGGCTTCATCCGGCTCAAGCCGTGGGCCGACCGCGACGTCACCGTGCCCGAGTTCATCAACAACATGAACGGCGCGTTCTACGGCATCAAGGAAGCGCAGATCTTCGTGGTCAACCTGCCCACCGTGCAGGGCCTGGGCCAGTTCGGCGGCTTCGACATGTGGCTGCAGGACCGTGGCGGTGCCGGCTACGACCAGCTGACGCAGGCGCGCAACATCCTGCTCGGCAAGGCCGCACAGGAAAGCGACCTGCTGACCGGCGTGCGCCCCAACGGCCTGGAAAACGCGCCGCAGCTGCAGTTGCACGTGGACCGCGTGCAGGCGCAGACCATGGGCCTGTCGGTGTCGGACGTGTACAGCACCATCCAGCTGATGCTGGCCCCGGTGTACGTCAACGACTTCTTCTATGAAGGCCGCATCAAGCGCGTGACCCTGCAGGCCGATGGCCCGTACCGCACCGGCGCGGAGTCGTTGAACAGCTTCTACACGCCCAGCACCCTGCAGACCAATCCCGACGGCACGCAGGCGATGATCCCGCTGAGCACCGTGGTGAAGTCCGAGTGGGTGTCCGCGCCGCCGTCGCTGAGCCGCTACAACGGCTATTCGGCGGTGAACATCGTCGGTTCGCAGGCCGCCGGGCGCAGCTCGGGTGAAGCGATGCAGGCGATGGAACGGATCGTCAGCGACGACCTGCCGGCCGGCTTCGGTTACGACTGGTCGGGCATGTCCTACCAGGAAATCCTGGCGGGCAACGCGGCCACCCTGCTGCTGGTGCTGTCCATCGTGGTGGTGTTCCTGTGCCTGGCCGCGCTGTATGAGAGCTGGTCGATCCCGGTGGCGGTGCTGTTGGTGGTGCCGCTGGGCGTGCTCGGTGCGCTGGCGTTCTCGCTGGCACGCGGCCTGCCCAACGATCTGTACTTCAAGATCGGCCTGATCACGGTGATCGGCCTGGCGGCCAAGAACGCGATTCTGATCGTGGAGTTCGCGGTGGAACAGCGGGCGGCGGGCAAGAACCTGCGCGAAGCGACCATCGAAGCCTCGCGCCTGCGTTTCCGTCCCATCCTGATGACCTCGTTCGCCTTCATCATGGGCGTGGTGCCGATGGCCATCTCCACCGGTGCCGGCGCCAACGCGCGTCACGCCATCGGTACCGGCGTGATCGGCGGCATGGTGTTCGCCACCTTCCTGGGTCTGCTGATGATTCCGGTGTTCTTCGTGGTGGTCCGCCGTATGCTGGGCGACAAGCTGGACGAACCGTCCAAGGAGTTCCTGGAGCGCCAGGGCGAAGCGAACACGGCGCACCGTCCGGATCGTTGATCCGGCGGTAACGCCCTGAAACGGAAAAGCCCCGGCGCGAGCCGGGGCTTTTTTGTGGGCGGTGACCCGTCCTGAATTGGGTTGACACCTTTTCCCACAGGAAGAGGAATGTTCAATGGATTCAACACTCAGGCGCAGCCAGCGGGATTACTCGCTGGCCTTCAAATTGTCGGTGGTCGACCAGGTCGAGCGCGGGGAACTGACCTACAAAAAGGCCCAGGAGCGATACGGGATCCAAGGACGGAGCACTG
>NZ_JBFULO010000344.1:0-4356 GCF_054049855.1 Stenotrophomonas sp. P5_B8
CGGCTGCTCCCACCCACCGCGCAAATGCAGCCGACCAACGGTCGGCTCTACGGCGTCACGTCGCGGCAGCCGACCAACGGTCGGCTCTACGGTGTCACGTCGCGACAGCAGACCAACGGTCGGCGTTACGACGCCTTCCGCTTCTCCGCGACCGCCGCCCACGCCCACACCCCCATCGCCACGACCGCCACCCCAAACCCGGCCACGCACACGCCCATCCACCCGAACGCGCCATACACCTGCGCCGAGACCAGCGACCCCAACGAACCGCCGATGAAGTACCCGGTCATATACCCCGCATTGAGCCGGTTGCGCGCCTCGGGGCGCAGCGCGAACACCACGTTCTGATTGCTCACGTGCAGCAGCTGCGCCGCCAGGTCCAGCACCAGCACGCCCACCACCAGCGCCACCAGCGACTGCGTGGAAAAGCCCAGCGGCAGCCACGACACCGCCAGCAGCACCAGCGCCAGCGTCGTCGCCAACGCCGCCTTGCCCCGGTCCGCCATCCGCCCCGCCAGCCCTGCCGCCAACGTGCCCGCCGCGCCCACCAGCCCGAACAGCCCGATCGTCGCGTCGCTGTAGTGGTACGGCGCGCCCGCCAGCAGGAACGCCAGCGGCGTCCAGAACATGGCGAACATCGCAAAACTCAGTGCGCCCAGCAGCGTGCGCAGGCGGAACACCGGCTCCTGCGCGAACAGCGTCCCGATCGAGCGCAGCAACGCGCCATAACCCAACCCCGCATGCTGGTAGAAACGCGGCAACGTGCGATACAGCACCCACGTGGTCAGCACCAGCGTGCCCGCGGCCATCCAGTACACCCAGCGCCAGTCGCCCAGCGACGACAACGCACCGGCCACCGTCCGCGCCAGCAGGATGCCCAGCAGCAGCCCGCTCATCACCGTGCCCACCACCCGGCCACGCTCTTCGGGCCGTGCCAGCGTCGCCGCGAACGGCACCAGCACCTGCGCCACCACCGAGAACAACCCGGTGATCGCCGTGCCCACCAGCAGCCAGACGAATTCATGGCTCAACGCGCTCACCACCAACCCCGACGCCGACAGCAGCGACATCACCACGATCAACCGCCGCCGCTCGAACATGTCGCCCAGCGGTACCAGCAGCACCACGCCCACGCCGTAGCTCAACTGCGCCGCCGTCACCAGCATGCCCGCGCGCCCGAAGGACACCCCGAACTCGCCGGCGATGGTGTGCAGCAGCGGCTGCGCGTAGTAATTGCTGGCCACCGCCACGCCCGTGGCAAAGGCCATCAACAGCACCTGCCAGCGGCTCAAGGGGGTGTGGACRTCGGCGGTCATACGGCTTCCAGGTGTCAGGGGGACGCCAGTGTCCGCCTCGCGTCGCGATGATGGAAATGAATAGTTATCATCCAGCGCATCTGGAAAATAGATGGATGGTGGAGATGTTGGCGTGAACCTCAAACAGCTCGAGTTCTGCGTGGCCCTGGCCGAAGAACGCAACTTCACCCGCGCCGCCGCGCGCTGCCACGTCGTGCAGTCCGCACTCAGCCACCAGATCGCCCACCTGGAAGAAGAACTGCAGGCCACCCTGTTCGAGCGCCTGCCGCGCCAGGTACGGGTCACCCCGGCCGGCGAGGTGCTGCTCACCCACGCGCGCCAGGTGTTGGACTCGCTGCGCCACCTGCGCGAAGACGTCGCCGCCGTCGCCGGCCAGGTGCGCGGCACCCTCACCATCGGCCAGATCACCTCGCTCACCGCCGTGGACCTGGTCGCCTGCCTGGCCGCCTTCCACACGCGCTACCCGCAGGTGGAATTCCGCCTGCGCATGGACAAGAGCGAAGTGCTGATGGAAGACGTGCGCGAGCGCCGCGTGGATGTCGCCTTGGTCGGCCTCTCGCCGGGCACCGCCATCGACGGTGCCTGCCATCGCCTGCTCGCCGAAGAATCGATGGTGGCCGTGCTGCCGCCCAACCACCCGCTGGCCAGCCGCAAACGGCTGTCGCTGGCCACCCTGGCCGAACTGCCGCTGGTGGACTTCCAATATGGCAGCGGCGCGCGCCGCCAGACCGACGAGGCCTTCGCCGCCGCCGGGCTACCGCATCGGGTGCCGTTCGAGATCAACCATATGTCGCTCATCGAGCGCTTCGTACAGCAGGGGCTGGCGGTGGGCATCGTGCCGGTGGCCATCGCCGCCGGCTTCACCGGCGTGGCCTGCGTGGCCATCCAGGATGCGCCCGTGCGGCGCGTGCATGCGGTGTGGTCGAAACTGCCCACGCCGGCGGCGCGGGCCTTCATGCAGGAACTGCTGCAGCACGTGGCCCCGCAGGCCGAGCCACGTACCGGGGTGGGGCTCAGGCAGCGCGCACGCGCAGGGTGAGGCCCTTGAGGAAGTTGCGCAGCAGCTGGTCGCCGCAGGCCCGGTAGTTCTTGTGGTCCGGCTGGCGGAACAGCGCCGACAGCTCCGGCTTGGACACCGGGAACCCGGCGTTGTCGAAGATCTCGTGCATGTCCACGTCCTTCAACTGGAACGCCACGCGCAGCTTCTTCAGCACCAGGTTGTTGGTGATGCGCTTTTCGACCGGGCGCAGCGGCTGGCTCTCGTCGCGGCCACGGAAGTGCACGATCAGCCCATCCAGGAAGTGCGCCAAGGTGCGGTCATCGCACGGCACGAAACCTTCCTCGTCTTCCTTGCGCAGCCAACCGGCCACGTCGGCCTTGTCGATCACGAAGGCCGGGTCGGCCAGGGCACAGGTGTCGGCAATCATGCCGTCGCTGAGGTCGAGCATGTAGCGGATGCTGCGCAGTACATCGTTGTTGATCATGGGACGTCCAATACCGCCGGCGCGGCTGCGCGGCTGGCGGCCATTTTACCCCCTGCCGGTCGCCGGCCCCGTCGCGACCGGCGCGGCTGTCATCTGGCTGCCATGAAAGTGAAGCATAGTGCCGCCATCGGGCATCGACAGGCAGTGGAGCAGGCAATGCGCAGGTGGCAGGCAGTAATGGGTGCGGGAATGCTGTGGCTGGCCGGATCGGCCGCCGCCCAGGTGCCCTACGTGGCGATCGAACAGCGCGTGGACCCGCAGGCACTGGCGCAGGTGGGGCTCACCCCCGCCCAGTTGCAGACCTTGAACCGCCTGCTGCAAGAGGCCGACGCGCGCGCCCCGTCCCCGTCGGTGGCCGCCGCCCCGGTCGCCGCGCCCGGCGCGCCCACCCCCGCCCCGATGTTCCCCGGCCTGGACGACGGCCCGATCAAGGCCAAGGTCACCGGCCAGGTGGATGGCTGGGCGCCGGGCACCGTGTTCACCCTCGACAACGGCCAGCAGTGGCAGGTGCTCAAGGGTGAAATGACGCTCAAGGCCAGCCGCAGCAACCCCGAGATCGTCGTGGTGCCGGGCATTGCCGGGCGCTGGTTCCTGCAGGTGGACGAAGACCTGCCCAAGGCGCGCGTGTTCCGCATCCGCTGATCGGTGCGAAAATGGCGGGGATTCCCACGGAGTACCCCGATGACCCGTACCGCTCTGATTACCGGCGCCACCTCCGGCTTTGGCGCTGCCGCCGTCCATCGTTTCGCCCAGGCCGGCTGGCGTGTCATCGCCACCGGCCGGCGCGCTGAACGGCTGCAGCCGCTGGTCGACGCCTACGGTCCCGAGCGCGTCCATGCGGCCGTCTTCGACGTGCGCGACAGCGCCGCCATGGAGGCCGCACTGGCCGCCCTGCCGGCCGACTTCGCCGCCATCGACCTGCTGGTCAACAACGCCGGCCTCGCCCAGGGCACCGCCCCGGCGCAGAGCGCCTCGCTTGAAGACTGGCGCACCATGATCGACACCAACGTCACCGCCCTGGTCACCCTCACCCACCGCCTGCTGCCGCAGCTGGTGGCGCGCAAGGGCGCCATCATCAACATCAGCTCGGTGGCCGGCGTGTACCCGTACCCGGGCGGCAACGCGTACGGCGGCACCAAGGCGTTCGTCAGCCAGTTCTCGCTCGGCCTGCGCGCCGACCTGCACGGCACCGGCGTGCGCGTCACCACCATCGAGCCGGGCATGGCCGAGACCGAGTTCACCCTCGTGCGCACCCACGGCAACCAGGCCGCCTCGGACACCCTCTACACCGGGGCGAACCCGATGACCGCCGAGGACATCGCCGAGCAGATCTTCTGGGTGGCCAACCTGCCGGCGCACCTCAACATCAACCGCCTGGAGCTGATGCCGGTAAGCCAGTCGTTCGCCGGTTTCCAGGTAGCGCGCGACTGATCCAACCGGATCGCTCCGGTAGAGCCGACCGTTGGTCGGCACTTCGCATCCCCCAACGGCAGCCGAGCATGGCTCGGCTCTACCCTTGGCAGCGCGGCATCCCGGTAGAGCCGAGCCATGCTCGG
>NZ_JBFULO010000345.1:0-4337 GCF_054049855.1 Stenotrophomonas sp. P5_B8
GACCACTTCCGGGGACACCGCGCTGATCTCGCCCGGGAAGGGCTGGCCGTTGCCGCTGGTGAGCTGGGCCGGGATGCCGATCGCCAGCTCGCGGGCGAAGCTCTCGGGCACCTTGATCTCGATCTCGAAGCGCGACAGATCGACCACGCCCAGGATCGGCGCATTGGCGATCACGTTGGTGTGCTGGGTGGCCTGCACCTGGCCGACCTGGCCGTCGAACGGCGCGCGCAGGGTGAGTGCATCGACCTGGCGCTGCACCTCGGCTACCACCGCCTTCTGGCGTTCGGCCAGCAGGTGCTTGTTGCGTGCGTCCAGGTCGGCGCCCTGGCCCTGCAGGCGTGCGTCGGTCTGCGCGTTGGCCAGCTGGATGTCGGCTTTCTTGAGGCTGTCATTGGCCTTGGCCAGGTCGATCTGCGGCACCGCACCGCCGTCGAAGCCGCGCTGGTAGCGCTGCAGGTCGCGGTCGGCAGCCTGCCGCTCGATGCTGGCCTGGTCGGTTTCCTTGCGTGCCTTGGCACGGGCCAGGGTGGCATCGAGGGTGGAGCGGCTCGCTTCGGCTTCCAGGCCGGCCAGGGTGGCCTGTTCCTGGGCGAGCTTGCTGCGCAGTTCCGGGCTGTCGATCACCGCCAGTTCCTGGCCCTTCTTGACCACGTCGCCGGCCACCACCTTCAGGTCCACGGTACCGGCGGAGATGGCGTACAGGATCGGGCTGTTGGCGGCGATGACCCGGCCGTCGGCGGCGATGTCGCGGACCAGGTCGCCGCGGGTGACCTCGGCGATGCGCACCCGCGCCCCGTCGAAGGAGCGGCTGGCGCCCAGCCAGGCGCGGACAGCGAAGCCGATGGCCAGCAGCACCACCAGTGCGGCCAGGCCCGGCCACAGCCAGCGCTTCCACGGGGCTGCCGTGCCGGCAACGGAGAGGGTCTGGTCCTGGGCGGAAGTGTCGCGGATCATCGGGCTCGTTCGCGGTTGGGTTGCCGAGTACAAAGCAGATCCCGTGCCAACTTTTGGCCATTTGAAATCAATGGCTTGCGAGGGCGACCTGCTTGTCCGCGTGTCCGCGGACACCCGCCGGACACTTTCGTTAAGCGGACAGCGGCGTCCCGGACACGGGGGCCACGCTAGAATGCGAGGCTCGATACGTGGGATCAGAATCTATGTGCGGCATTGTGGGAGCGATCGCGAATCGCGATGTGGTACCGGTCCTCATCGAAGGGCTGAAGCGATTGGAATATCGCGGCTACGATTCCTCCGGCATCGCCGTGCTCGACCAGCGCCAGGCACAGCCCGACGTGCGCCGCGTCCGCCGCACCGGCCGCGTGGCCGAGATGGAGAAGGCTGCCCTCAGTGAGGGCTTCGACGCGTCGCTGGGCATCGGCCATACCCGCTGGGCAACGCACGGTGGCGTCACCGAAGCCAACGCGCATCCGCATATCAGCCACGGCGTGGCGCTGGTGCACAACGGCATCATCGAAAACCATGAAGAACAGCGCGAGAAGCTGCGCGCGCTGGGCTATGTGTTCGAGTCGCAGACCGACACCGAAGTGATCGCGCACCTGATGCACCATCACCTCAAGGATGGCGACACCCTGCTGTCGGCACTGCAGCGCACGGTCAAGGAACTCACCGGCGCCTACGCGCTGGCGGTGATGAGCCGGGCCGAGCCGGAGCACTTCGTGTGCGCGCGCATGGGCTGCCCGCTGCTGGTAGGCCTGGGCGAGGGCGAGAACTTCGTCGCCTCCGATGTCTCGGCGATCCTCTCGGCCACCCGCACGGTGATCTTCCTGGAGGAGGGCGATACCGCCGACATCCGCCGCGATGGCGTGCAGGTCTATGACGAGCACAATCTGCCGGTGGTGCGCGATGTGCACCTGTCCGATGTGTCGCTGGCGTCGCTGGAACTGGGCCCTTACCGTCACTTCATGCAGAAGGAAATCCACGAGCAGCCGCGCGCGCTGGGCGACACCATCGAAGCGGCGATCGACGCCGGTGGGTTCCCGGCCGAGCTGTTCGGCAAGACTGCAGAAAGCGTGCTGGCTGGCATCGAAGGCGTGCAGATCCTGGCGTGTGGCACCAGTTACTACTCTGGTCTGACCGCGCGCTACTGGATCGAATCCATTGCCGGGTTGCCGTGCAGCGTGGAAATCGCCAGCGAATACCGTTATCGCGCGGCATATGCCAACCCCAGGCACCTGATCGTGACCATCTCCCAGTCCGGTGAAACCCTGGACACGATGGAAGCGCTGAAGTACGCAAAGTCGCTGGGCCACCTGCATACGTTGTCTATCTGCAACGTGCCCGAAAGCGCGATCCCGCGTGCCAGCGAACTGGTCTGCTACACCCGCGCCGGCGCCGAGATCGGCGTGGCCTCGACCAAGGCCTTCACCACCCAGCTGGCCGCGCTGTTCCAGCTGACCGTGGTGCTGGGCAAACTGCACGGGCGCATCGATGCCGCGCAGGAAGCGGACTACCTGGAGCAGCTGCGTTTCCTGCCGGGCAGCGTGCAGCATGCCTTGAACATGGAGCCGCAGATCGCCGCATGGGCCGAGCGTTTCGCCCGCAAGAGCAGCGCGTTGTTCCTTGGTCGCGGCCTGCATTACCCGATCGCGCTGGAAGGCGCGCTCAAGCTGAAGGAAATCACCTACATCCACGCCGAGGCCTATCCGGCCGGCGAGCTCAAGCACGGTCCGTTGGCCCTGGTCGACGAAGACATGCCGGTGGTGGTGATCGCGCCCAACGACAACCTGCTGGAGAAGGTCAAATCCAACATGCAGGAAGTGCGCGCGCGCGGCGGTGAGTTGTTCGTGTTCGCCGACCAGGACAGCAACTTCGTCGAGTCCGAGGGGGTGCACGTGATCCGCACGCCGCGTCACGCCGGCGTGCTCAGCCCGGTGGTGCACACCATCCCGGTGCAGCTTCTCGCCTATCACACTGCATTGGCACGCGGCACCGACGTGGACAAGCCGCGCAACCTGGCCAAGAGCGTGACGGTGGAGTGAGTCGGCGGCGTGCGCTGAGGTGGTGGTCAGATGGAATAATTAGTCCAATTGCGGAATAGTTGGGCCAACTGGAGATGGTCTGCGGACCAGAAGCGCGGAATGGTTAGTCCAACCCGGGAGACGGGTGAGGGTGGGTGCCCTTGCCCTTCTTTGCTTTTGGAGTTGCCCACGCTGTGCGGAAGCAACTTTCTCGCAAATCGATGGCACTGGATACGAGCCTGTTGAATTGATTAGGGGTAGCATTAGCCATGCGCTGACGTGGCCCGAGATCATGAGTAGGCCGTTTCAAATTGGTGATCCCGGCATGTAGGGCCAGCTCTAAGGGTGTTCACCCAGATTGCTAAGGCTTGGTGCCGAACCGAGATGGAACAGTCAGCGATCTTTGGACAGCCCGTGGATGCTTTCGCTTCTTTGAAGGCGGGCGCCCGGGGGGAACGTCCGTTCGAGACACTTGAACGCGTGAGTTCCGTGCTTGGCATCTATCGTGCGCTGTACACGATCCCTGCCAGCAGCAAGCTGATCTGTGGTCTGCGAGCGGCTGAGCTGGCGCACCGGGAAGTGCTTCTATCGAGTTCCCATGTTCGCTATGTTTCTATAAATGCAAGCGACGTTCAGACACTGACCGCTCGCTCGTGCCAGCAACTCCTGAGCTGCTCTGAAAAATTTGGTGTGCCGCGATTTGAGAGGCTCGCTGGCCTTGCAGGCCTCCCGACTCGTGTGGCATTCGCATTCGGGGGACTTCCCGTCGCTCCATTGTGCTAGTTGATCTCCCGTCGACGCTTCCGGCAAGCTCAACGCGTCCGGATGAAAGAGTCAGTTCGGCCCGTTGGTATCAGATTCAACGGCACAATCGGGCAGTGCACGCTATTGTTTTCGCAGTATGCGCCGCAGTACTCTGCGTTAAACGGCTGCAGCCGTGATTGCACGTCGCCGCGGGACAGCAGGATGATCTTGGGTCACTGCTTTAGTCGGTGTCCCGCGGTGACCTACTGCTCGCATAACAATGAGGGAGTTGGCATGTACCTTGGGAAGGCTTCGTTGGTTGTGTCTGCCACAGCGATGTTGTTCTGTGCTCAAGCCGACGCTGCACAACGTCCGATTGACGATGTTCAGGCGATCAGGCAAGTGATGGAATCATTCCGGTTGTCGTTGCTGCAGAAAGACAAGGTGGCCTACATGGGCCTGTTCTTTTCGGACAAGCCGGATGAGATCGGATGGCAGTTTGTGTCGGAAGACAAGCGCCTTTCGGCAATTCGAAAACAAAACCCCGACGCCATCAAGGCACGGCGGATTTCCTCGAACAATTTCATCTCCCTGATCGACGAGTCTGTTTCGACC
>NZ_JBFULO010000346.1:0-4335 GCF_054049855.1 Stenotrophomonas sp. P5_B8
CATGTACTTGATGTTGGCCTCGAAGCCGCCGGTATGCGTCATCAGCTGCCGCAACGTGATCGGCAGGCCGCGTTCGGGCACCTTGAAATCCAGGTACTGGTTGATGTCCGTATCCAGATCCAGCTTGCCGGCTTCCACCAGCTGCATCACTGCGGTCCACGTCATCAGCTTGGAAACCGACGCCATCCGGAACAGCGTGCCGTCCGGGTCCACCGGCGTCTGCTTCTGCACATCGGAGACGCCGTAACCGCGGCGGGCAAGAATCTGGCCGTCCTTGACCACGGTGACCACCGCACCGGCGATATCGCCGCGCCCGATCGCATACGGCATGAAGCCATCCAGCCAGAGGGTCACATCGTCGGCGGTCAGCCGGGGCGTGGAGCCCTCACCGCTGGGGCGGGTCGCCACCTGCGGCGCGGAAGGCGCCTGCTGCGCACCGGCCTGGAAGAGCACCAGCAGCCCACAACACACCGCGACTAGCCCTGACAACACACGCATCTGACGCTCCCGTTGGAACTGGACGACGCGGCTGTCCCACGCAAACCACGGCTGGGTCAAAAACGTCTCGATCAGACAACAATATTCCTGATCAGAGAAATGTCAAATGCGCGTGATCGTGCCCGACGCTGCGTGCGGGATCTGAATGTGACGTTTAGAGGGCAGAAATGGTGTCATTCGGCGAGGCGATACGAACACACTGCCGGAGTGTGGACAGGGCAATCGGGCGCTCAAGCGCCATAAACCATCCTGATCAGGATGACATTCATCGGCGCGTAGTATCGTATTGCCAACTTCACTGGCAATAGCCCAAAGGTCCTGTTGATGAGTCCGAAGAGCCCCACGCTCGGAACCCTGCTGCGCGGCCTGCGCACCCGTCAGGGTTGGACGCTCAAGGAAATGAGCGAACACACCGACATTCCCCTGTCCACGTTGTCCAAGATCGAGCACGACCGCCTGACCTTGACCTACGACAAGCTCCAGCACCTGTCGCAGCGGCTGAACCTGCGCATGTCCGAGCTGTTCTGCGAGCCGGAGACCGACACCGCGCCCAAGCCGGTGACCGCCCGGCGCAGCCTCGGTACGCTGGACAAGGCGCTGCGGATCAAGACCGACAACTACGACTACTTCTATCTGTGCACCGAGCTGCGGCGCAAGCGGATGATCCCGATCATCACCAAGGTGCGCGCCAAGACCACGGCCGAGTTCGGCGAGCTGGTCCGCCATCCTGGCGAGGAGTATGTGCACGTGATCGAGGGGCGCATCCAGGTGCACACCGAGTTCTACGATCCGGTGGTGCTGGAAACCGGGGAGGGTATCTATATCGACAGCCAGATGGGCCACGCATACATCGTCGATGGCGGCTGCGAGGAAGCCGTGCTGCTGGCCGTCTGCGCGAGTGCGGACGAGGACCTGATGGAGTCGCTGATCACCCTGCATGAGCATGAGGGCAGCGTCTGACCGCGATCGCGGTAGACACCGGCGGTGCCCTGCCTCGCATGTGGGCAGTCCGGATCGACTCCCGCGCTGGAACGTGAGCGAAGAGGCGGTGGCGCAATCGCAGACCGATCGGCCGGGGTTGCCCAACCTGTGAGGGGTGGAGCAGCCGAGCATGGCTCGGCTCTACCGGGTGCGTTGACGCGGTGGCGATGCGGATCGGGCCGCACTGCGGTTTTGTAGAGCCGGGCCATGCCCGGCTGCCTTGCCGGGTTACCAGCGCGCCTCAAGGGTGCGGAATGGCTGCTTCAACCGCACGCCATCGGCATCGAAGTCACTCACCGCACGCCCATCCACGCGCACGCTGGTCGGCCGCGTCCGCGACGGCCACCACACGCGCACCGCGGCATCCTTGCGCAGGCCCGAGCCGAGCGTGAGCCGCAAGGCCGCGTCCTGTTGTCGCGCCTGCAGCTGCAACGTGCCGTAGGCGGTGGGCAGGCGGTCGATGGCCAGACCATCACCGGCCACCCATGACGGCGGCGTACCGGGCAGCAGCGACAGCGCATCATCGTCTTCGCGCATCAGCATCCCGAACAGCGTGCGACCGTACTCGGCACCAATCCAGGTGTGCGGCATGTCGCCGAGGTAGCGCGGGAAGCGCAGCCGCGAGTGCACCACTTCGGCCAATACCTGCCATTCCAGCGGACGGCGGTCGTGCAGCAGGCCCTGCAGCAGTTCGTCGGCGGCCTCGGGCTGGCCGAGGTGCACATAGCTGAGCACGTTGCGGATTTCGTATGGCGTGTAGGCGTACAACGCACCGGGCTGGCCGCGCTTGCGCACATCGTCCAGATACCGCGCGAAGGTGGTGCGCAGCGCGTCCGGCGGCAAGACATCCTGGGCGCCGGTCGGGTCCAGCGCGATCGACACGCCCGTGGGATCGCCGTCGCCCAGGTCGGCCGAGGACGGGATGAAGTCGATGCCCTTCCACGCCATCGTCGCGCGGATCGAGGCGGCGAGTGCATCGTGCAGCGCCGTGTACTGCGCACGCGCCCACGCGGCGGTATCGTGATCGCCCAGTGATTCGGCCAGCCACGCGCCGTCGTGCCAGCCCTTCAGTCCCCAGTAGTCGTCCCAGTAACTGTGCGTGGGCGAGGGGTAGCCCTCATGGCTGATCGACGGGGCGAGGATGCCGGCGAAGCGTTCCGGCGAAGGTTGGCTGGCCATGTAGCCGGGCACCAGCGTGCGCTCGCGCAGTTCCTGCAGGAAACGCAGTGCCGCCTTTACCTTGGGCAGGTAGGCGCGCACCGATTCGGGACCGCCGTCGAGCCGGGCGACATCGGCCACCAGCGTCACGTACTGGCCCTGGCTGTCGTACTCGATATCCGACCCGAAGCCGGTGTTGACGCTGCCATCGTCGTTGAGGATCGGCGAGACCAGCCCGTTGGCATGCACGCCGTGTTCGCTGTACCAGGCCAGGTAGTCGCGCGCGACCTGGGCTTCGCCCATGCGCAGCAGCACCGCCGAGGTGGCCATGCCGTCGCGGATGAAGGAGCGGTTGTAGTTGCGTGGTCCGGGCTGCATGGCCGGGCCGGTCTGGTTGATCAGCATGTAGGCGGCCTGTGCGCGCAGCATGTCCACCAGTGAGGAATCGGGCAGGCGCAGGCCGACCTGGCCCAGGCGCGCCTGCCAGTCGTTGGATGCGCGCGTGGCCAGTGCGTCGAAGGCGGCATCGGCGTCGCGCGGGGCATCGGCCAGATCGAGCGCTGGCGCTTYGGGCAACGCGCCATCGGGACCGGGCGCCGCGGTACCGAGCGGGAAGGCCACCACAACAGAACGGGTCTCTCCAGGTGCCAGCTGCACGCGGTAGCCCAGCGCGGCTGCGGCCAGGCCGCGGGTGTCGGTGGCCTGCTGCGCCGTGGGCACTGTGCCGCTGGCGATCGCTGCAGTGATCTCGGTGCTGCCATCGGGTCCAAACGGCGCCGCACCGGCCGCGTCCACCGCGCTCAACGACTGCAGCAGGCGGCGACCATTGACGCGCACGCTGCGGCCGTCGATGGCGATCTCGCGGATCGGTGACAGACCGCCGTTCTGCCACGGCGGGTTCATCTGCATCGGTCGCACCACCAGGGCCAGGGTGCCGTCCACCGGCGCGGTGCCGGTATTGCGCAGGCGGTGGCGCAGGTAGGTGACCGGCTGGCCATCGCGTTCGATCGCAAACGATTCGCTGCGCAGCTCCAGCCCGGGTTGTGGCGACCAGGTGGCCGACGGCATCGGCTTCCAGCCATCGCGCAGCGCATGCTGCACGGGGCGTTGCCCTGCACTGGCGGCGGTGCCGTCGGCGTTGCGCCAGATCGGCTGCACCAGGGGCGCGCCCTTGAACGCCTCGATGTTGCCGTACTCGTCGAAGATCGATTTCTGCCGGCCGCCGTGTATGCCCACCGCGGTCCAATAGGTCTGCTGCATGTGCAGCGAGGCCGGGAACAGGGCGCGTTGCGCGCCGCTGGCAGCGATCTGGTACTGCTTCATCGGCGTCATCACCGCCTTCGGGCCGAGCAGGCGGATGCGCGTCACCTGCGGTGCGTCGCCGGCCACGCTCAGGCGCAACGCCTTGGCGGTCACCGGTGCGTCGCCGGCCAGCCAGCTCTGCTGGCGGCTACCGGCCTGCGCATCGGTGGCCAATTCGCGCCAGGCACCGTGCGTGTCCTGCACCTGCAGCCGCGCCGCACCGTGCGCGCCGGCCCACTCCACCACCAGGCCGGTGGTGGCTTGCGGGCGGGGCAGGGCGATGTCGAACGCGTGGGTGTTGCTCTTCAGCAGCGGCACCGAGACCGCCCCGCCGCCCTGCCACAGCGCGGCGGCCTGCTGCGGGGTGAGCGCGGCCACGCGCGCGCTGGTGGTGCT
>NZ_JBFULO010000347.1:0-4331 GCF_054049855.1 Stenotrophomonas sp. P5_B8
GCGTTGGCCAGGGAAACCCCCAGCAGCGCGTTGGCGCCCAGGCGGCCCTTGTTCTCGGTGCCGTCCAGATCGATCAGGCGACGGTCCAGGCCTTCCTGGTCGGCGGCATCGAAGCCCTTGAGCGCATTGGCGATCGTGGTGTTGACGTTGGACACGGCATTGCGCACGCCCTTGCCCAGGTAGCGGGTCTTGTCGCCGTCGCGCAGTTCCACCGCTTCCTTGGTGCCGGTCGAGGCACCCGACGGAACCGCGGCGCGGCCGAACGAACCGTCCTCGAGGATGACTTCAGCTTCCAGCGTGGGATTGCCACGGCTGTCGAGGATTTCACGGGCGTGGATGCTGCGGATCGTGGTCATAGCGGGCCGGTTACCAGTCAGGAAGGGGAAACGCCAGAAAGTAGCGTTGAAAAGCTGCCGCGTGATTATCGCCATCCGCCTGCCGCTTGCCAAATCGGCATTGCGACGCGGTCGCCGGCCAACGCCGAGTCACGCGGTCAGAGCAGCGCAGGCACCAGCAGCACGGCCAGCAGCAACGCCATCAGCGCAAGCGCGGCGCCACCGCCGACGGCCTGCCGATGGAGCCGGATGGCCAGCACGCTGGCGATGAGGCCGCCGAGCAGGGTCGCCCCGCCCAGCGCGAGCGTGGCGTACAGGTACGGCGCGGTGGCCTGCATCGCGTGGCTGCCGTCACCGGGCATGCCGACACTGGCCATGACCAGCACCATCAACATGAAGGCACAGGCCCAGGCCCCGATCGACAGCAGCAGCGCGGCCCAGCCCCACGGCCAGGCGCGCCAGTGCCGGCGCTGGCGGCGCGCTTCCAGCGCCGCCCACGGATCCTGGCTCATGCCGGCCGCCCGCACCGATGGCGGCTGCATGCGGCGATCAGACGCCTGCTGCCTGCGGCAACGCGCCGCCGGCCTTGCGCTCGCGCGCCGCACGGATGAAGCCGATGAACAGCGGATGGCCTTCGCGCGGCGTGGACAGGAACTCCGGATGCGCCTGGCAGGCCAGGAACCACGCGTGCTGGTCGCGCGGCAGCTCGATCACTTCCACCAGGGTGTCATCCATCGACTTGCCGGCAATCACCAGGCCGGCGTCTTCCAGCTGGGTGCGGTAGCGGTTGTTGAACTCGTAGCGGTGGCGATGACGCTCGGACACGACATCCTTGCCGTACAGCTCGCGGGCCAGCGTGCCCGGCTTGAGCCGCTGCTCCTGCAGGCCCAGGCGCATGGTGCCACCGAGGTCGCTCTTGTCGTCGCGCTTTTCCACATCACCGGTGGCGGTGCGCCATTCGGTGATCAGGCCGATCACCGGATTAGGCGACTGGCGGTCGTTCTCGGTGCTGTTGGCACCGTCCAGGTTGGCCACGTGGCGGGCGAAATCGACCACTGCGGCCTGCATGCCGTAGCAGATGCCGAAGTACGGCACGTTCTGCTCACGGGCGAACTGCGAGGTCAGCACTTTGCCTTCGAAACCACGGTCACCGAAGCCGCCCGGCACCAGGATGCCGTCGACATCCTTCAGCGCGGCCATGTCGGTGCCTTCCAGCTCCTGTGCTTCCAGCCACTTCAGGTTGACCTTGGTGCGCTGGCGCAGGCCGCCATGCTTGAGCGCCTCGCCGACCGACTTGTAGGCGTCCTGGTGGTCCACGTACTTGCCGACCACCGCGATGGTGACCTCGTCCAGCGGGTGCAGGGTGGCGTCCACCGCCGCTTCCCACTCGGACAGATCGACCGGACCGGCCTTGTCGCCCAGCTTGAGCTGGTTGATGACGATCTCGTCCAGACCCTGCGCGTGCAGGCCCATCGGGATGCGGTACAGCACGTCCACATCCGGCACGCTGATCACCGCGCGCTCGGAAACGTTGGTGAACTGGGCGATCTTGCGGCGTTCCGAATCCGGCACGACCTGCTCGGAACGGCACAGCAGCACGTCCGGCTGGATGCCGATCGAGCGCAGTTCCTTGACCGAGTGCTGGGTCGGCTTGGTCTTCAACTCACCGGCCGCGGCGATGTACGGCACCAGGGTCAGGTGCATGAACAGCGCCATCTCCGGGCCGCGCTCGGTGCGGACCTGGCGGATGGCCTCCAGGAACGGCAGCGATTCGATATCGCCCACGGTGCCGCCGATTTCCACCAGCGCCACGTCGAAGCCTTCGGTGGCCTCGTCCATGCAGCGGCGGATTTCATCGGTGATGTGCGGGATGACCTGCACGGTGGCGCCGAGGTAGTCGCCGCGGCGCTCCTTGCGGATCACGTTCTCGTAGATGCGGCCGGTGGTGACCGAGTTCTTGCGGCTCAGGCGGGTGCGCACGAAGCGCTCGTAGTGGCCCAGGTCCAGGTCGGTCTCGGCGCCGTCGTCGGTGACGTAGACCTCGCCGTGCTGGAACGGGCTCATGGTGCCCGGGTCGACGTTGATGTACGGGTCGAGCTTCATCATCGTGACGCGCAGGCCACGGGCTTCAAGGATGGAGGCGAGTGACGCGGCGGCAATGCCTTTGCCGAGCGAGGACACTACGCCGCCGGTTACGAAGATCAAGGGAGTCATGGCTGGGGGTGTCCTGTCAGGAAGGGGGAGACGACGCCGGCGCGCGGGGCGACGGACGACGCAAAGGGAAAATGGAGGGGGATCGGGCCGCCGGCTGCGGAGGACACACGCGCCGGGGACGGGATCGGGGAAGCAGCGAAGCGGCCGGTCGGCGAGGTCGGGTTGGCCGTGCCGGTCGCTGAATGGACCGTCACCTCCTGCCTACCCTGCTGGCGATCGCGCACGATCAGGCCAGTCCATTCGCTGATGGATGACACATACTGCTCCCGGAAAGCGCTAGTTTACAGATTGAAGGCCACAAGCCCAAGCGCTGGCATGCGGCCTTCACAAAAAAAAGACGCCCCGGCAGTGCCGGGGCGTCCATGAGGGCATCKGAAGGGGTCAGCGCTTCTTCTTCGCCTCTTCCTCTTCTTCCTTCTGCGGGGCCTGCTCGCCCTTGGCCTTCATCTCGGCGGTGGCCTGGGCGCGGCGCTTGGCCTTGGCGTCGGCCTCGGACTGGGCCTTGTCGGCCTGCTCGCCCAGCTGCGGCGTGGGCTGGCCCTGTCCGGCGTTCTGCGCCATAGCCAGCGGCACGGCCAGGACGGCGGCGGCAATGGCAACGATGGTCAGCAACTTCTTCATGGGATGGCTCCTCGCGGTCTCGGCTTGGGATGGGGATTCCGGGGGACGGATTCCACCAGGCACAGTCTATCGAACCCCGGTCGGCCGGGCCCTGAACGTGTGGCGTGCAAAAAAACCGTCCAGACCGCAAACTTCGCCGTCGCTTTGCGCTTTATGAAGACAGATGAACGCCCGCTATAACGCCGCCGATATTGAAGTCCTGTCCGGCCTGGACCCGGTCAAGCGCCGCCCCGGCATGTACACCGACACCGCGCGCCCGAACCATCTGGCGCAGGAAGTCATCGACAATGCCGTCGACGAAGCCCTGGCCGGGCATGCCCGTACGGTCGAGGTCACCCTGTACAAGGATGGCAGCTGCGAGGTCAGCGATGACGGCCGTGGCATGCCCGTGGACATCCACCCCGAGGAGAAAATCCCCGGCGTCGAACTGATCCTGACCCGCCTGCACGCGGGCGGCAAGTTCAACAACAAGAACTACACCTTCTCCGGCGGCCTGCATGGCGTAGGCGTCAGCGTGGTCAATGCGCTGTCGACCCTGGTCGAGGTGCATATCAAGCGCGACGGCAGCGAACACCGCATCACCTTCCGCAATGGCGATCGCGCCACCCCGCTGGAAGTGGTCGGCAGCGTCGGCAAGAAGAACACCGGTACCCGCGTGCGGTTCTGGGCCGACCCGAAGTATTTCGATACGCCCAAATACAACCTGCGCGCGCTGCGCCATCTGCTGCGCGCCAAGGCCGTGCTGTGCCCGGGACTGACCGTCAAGTTGCGCGACGAAGCCACCGACGAGCAGGACAGCTGGTACTACGAAGACGGCCTGAGCGACTACCTCAAAGCCGAACTCGGCGAGCGCGAGATGCTGCCGGCCGATCTGTTCGTGGGCCACCTCAAGAAAGAAAATGAAATCGTGGACTGGGCCCTGGCCTGGATCCCCGAGGGTGAGCTGGTCCAGGAGAGCTACGTCAACCTGATCCCGACCGCCCAGCACGGCACCCACGCCAATGGCCTGCGTACCGGCCTGACCGAGGCGTTGCGCGAGTTCTGCGACTTCCGCAACCTGCTGCCGCGCGGCGTCAAGCTGGCCCCGGAAGATGTGTKGGACCGCGTGTCGTTCGTGCTGTCGCTGAAGATGACCGACCCGCAGTTCAGCGGCCAGACCAA
>NZ_JBFULO010000348.1:0-4284 GCF_054049855.1 Stenotrophomonas sp. P5_B8
CCCATCACCGCCGCCGCGCCGGTGGCACCCGCATGAGTGTGCCCGCGCCCCTGGCGCCGGAACGGCGCACCCGCTCGATGATCATCGCCGGGCTGTCCACCGTGGTGGAGTGGTACGACTTCACCCTGTACCTGTACCTGGCCACGGTGCTGTCGCGGGTGTTCTTCGGCGGCGGCGAGAATGCGCTGCTGGCGACACTGGCCGGGTTCGCGGTGTCTTATCTGATGCGTCCACTGGGTGCCTTGTGCTTTGGCCATCTCGGTGATCGCTTCGGGCGGCGCTACATGCTGCTGGCCTCGATGCTGCTGATGACGCTGGCGATGCTGGCCACCGCGCTGCTGCCCACCTTCGACAGCATCGGCGCCAGTGCCGGCGTGCTGCTGTTGCTGCTGCGCTGCCTGATGGCGTTCTCGGTCGGCGGCGAGTACACCGGTGTGGTGGCCTACCTGCTGGAAACCGCACCGACGCACCGACGCGGCCTGGTCACCTCGCTGGCCTCTGCGGCCAGCGAAGTCGGCGCACTGCTGGCGGTGGCGCTGTCGGCGTTGACCGTGGCCCTGTTGAGCACCGCGCAGCTGGACGGCTGGGGCTGGCGCATCCCGTTCTTCGTCGGCGCGGCACTGGCCGGTGCGATCCTGCTGGCACGCTCGACCATGCACGAGTCACCGGAGTTCGAGCGGCAGAAGGCGGCTGGCACCGTACCGACCTCGCCGATCCGCGATACCTGGCGTTTCCATCGCGGCGCGGTGGCGCGCACCTTCGCCATTTCCGCGCTGGGGTCGATCACCTACTACGTCGGCATCACCTATGTGCCGGCGTTCCTGGGCTCGGCAGGCGAGGTCGGTGAATCGGAGGCGCTGTGGTTGTCCACCGTGGCGGCGGTGGCGGTGATCGTGGTGACGCCGCTGGCCGGTGCGCTRTCCGACCGGATCGGGCGGCGCCCGGTGCTGATCGGCTTGGCGCTGCTGTGCGCGCTGCTGCCGTTGAGCATGTTTACGCTGATGGCGGGTGGTCAGACCTTGTTGATCGGCATCGCGGCGGTGGTGCTGGCCTGCCTGGCCGGCGGGGTAAGCGCGGTCGCCGCACCGGCCACGGCCGAACAGTTCCCCGGCGAGGGGCGTCTGAGCGGCCTGGCACTCGGCGTGACCATGGCCACCGCGTTCTTCGGCGGCGCCACGCCGTTGCTGGCCGAACTGCTGGTGCGCCACACCGGCTGGGCCGCAGCGCCCGGCGCGATGATCGCGGTGGTGGCGGTACTGGTGCTGCCGGTGATGTGGACGCTGCGGGAGACGAGACCGCGGTAGTGCCGGCCGTTGGCCGGCTCCACGCAATGCCAGGATCGCCGAGGCGCCGGCCAACGGCCGGCACTCCCGGATCGGTGGCTATCGAGGCGCCGGCCAGCGGCCGGCACTCCCGGATCGTTGGCTATCGAGGAGCCGGCCAGCGGCCGGCACTACCGGGTGCCGGGCCGCCAAAAAAACGGGCCGCCCGCAGGCGACCCGTCCGTTGCAGCAGCGTGTTGGGCGTCCGCCGTCAGAACTTCCAGCGCAGACTGGCCGCCACGAAGCGCGGTTCGCCGTAGTTGTTGTAGTCCAGGTTGGCCCAGTAGGTCTTGTCCAGGGCGTTGCGCACGCTCAGCGTAGCGGTCCAGTTGTCGCTGATGCGGTAGTTGGCGTTGAACTGCACCAGCGCATACGCCGGCTGGTTCACCGTGACCGTGCCGCCGAGCGGGTAGGGGATGTTGTAGCCCTGCACCTTGCTCTGCCACTGCACGCCGCCGCCCACGCTCAGGCGCGCCAGTGCGCCGCGCAGTTGCACCTGGGTGTTGAGCTGCAGCAGGTCTTCGGCCGGGTTGGCGTAGAGCAGGTCGGTGGCCGCGCGGGTGACCTTGACATGGGTGAAGCCGGCATTGACCGTCCAGCCCGGCAGGATCTCGCCGTTGATGTCCATTTCCCAGCCGCGCGCCTTGGTGCCRTTGACGCCGATGTAGGCCGAGCTGCCATCGCTGAGCGAGCCATCGGGCACGCTCATGTCGCGCACGGCGTAGTTGTCCTGCTTGGCCTCGAACACGGCCGCATTGGCGGTCAGGCGGCCCTGGAACCACTGGCTCTTGATGCCGGCTTCAAGGTTGGAGCCCTGCACCGGCGCCAGCAGGTTTTCGTTCCTGTCCTTGTAGTTCTGCGGATTGAAGATCTCGGTGTAGCTGGCATACACCGCAAACTGCGGGGTGATGTCATACACCAGGCCGACGTACGGGGTGACTTCGTCGCTCACCTTGTAGGCGCCGCTGGTGGCGGTGTAGGTGCCGGCCGCGTTGTAGGCGCGGGTCTGGGTCTGCCACCGGCTCAGGCGCGCACCGGCGATCAGCGCCAGCGGATCGGCCAGGCGCAGGCGCGTGGCCAGGTAGACGCCACTCTGCGTGGTCTTGGCCACCCGGCGCGCGCCGGTGCGGGTGTAGGTCACCTCGGAGATGTCGCCATCCCAGTCGTACACGTTGGGGATGTAGTAGCAGCGCTCGTTGCCGCAGCGCGCCCAGTCGGTGGGGTAGTTCAGCGCGACCGTGTTGGTGGTGCCTTCCAGGTCGGCCCACTGCGCGCCGACGGTCACGTCGTGCTCGCGACCGAACAGGTTGAAGGTGCCGGTCAGGTAGGCATCCACGTTGCGGCGGGTGTCTTCCGAATCACCGGCGGCGGTGCGCAGGTAGATGCCCGAKCCGGTCGCCGGATCGGGGTAGCCGGTGCCGTACAGGCGGATGTTCTGCACGTTGCCACGGGTGTAGGCGGTGTTGATCTTCAGCAGCCAGTCTTCGCCGAAGCGCTGCTCGAGGTTGGCGAACACGGTGCTGGTTTCGCGCTGCCAGTAGCTCCACTTCGGCGCCAGGTTGGTCGAGCGCGACAGGTGGGCGAAGTTGCCCTGGCTGTCGAAGAACGGCACGGTGCCCCAGGTGGAGCCGACCGGGTTGTTGTCCTGGGTCTGGTAACCGACGGTGACGGTGGTGCTGTCGGTGATATCGCCTTCCAGCACCGCCATGCCGGCCATCTTGTTTTCTTTGTAGCGGTCGTAATAGAAATCACGGTCGGTGTAGGCGGCAACGACGCGGCTGCGGAAGCGGCCGTCGGCGGTCAGCGGCGCGGTCACGTCGGCCTCCATGCGACGGTAATCCCAGCTGCCGGCACTGACCGAGAACGAGGCGTCGAAGTCCTTGCCCGGGCGCTTGCGCAGCAGGTTGACCGTGGCCGAGGGTACGCCGGCGCCGCTGAGCAGGCCGTTGGCGCCGCGGATCACTTCGACGCGGTCGTAGAAGGCGGTGTCGTATTCCTGGTTGGTCGACCCGCTGTAAGTGGGGATGCCATCGACCTGGAAATCGGTGATGGCAAAGCCGCGCGCGTAGTACAACGGGCGTTGGGTGTCGTAGAAGGACACGCTGACGCCGGTGACGTTGCGCATGACGTCGTTGAGGCTGAACAGCGATTCGTCCTGCAGCCGCTGCAGCCCGATCGAGGTGGCCGACTGCGGGGTTTCCTGCAGGGTCATCGGCAGGCGGGTGGTGCTGGACGGCGCGGCGCGGTCGCCGACGACGCTGACTTTGTCCAGGGTCTTGGCATCGGCATTGCCGCCGGCATCGGCAAGCGCGTCGGCCAGCGCCAGCGGCGAGGCCAGCGACAGGACGGAGAGCAGGGCCAGGCTCAGCGGGGCGTGGCGGAAGGAGCGGGGCGGAAGATCGCGGAAGGTCATGCGCAGGGTCTCGAATCGGTCTCGGAGGGGGAAGCAGCAGGCAGCGGGCACGGCAGGCCGGGCACCGGAAGCGCCTGGCGTTTAGATCCTTCTGAGGGGTGGGTGGAACCCGACGGTGGGTCGGCGCCGTTGCGGCCGTGGGTGGTGAGCAGGGCCCGGCGGCCGTCCTTGGATTCCGGCCAGGCCCGCGCCGGCAGCGCAGGGGGTGTAAATGTAAAGCGTTCTCATTCGCTTTACAATTCCTTAATTCGGGTTGAGCGGGAGAGCCGTGTTATAGGAGTGGAACCGCGGTGCGATGGTTGGAGCCGTGGCTCTTCGCTCGAGATTGCCGCGAGCGTGAGGGCCCCGTAGCAGCCGGTAGGCCCCTGGTGCAAATGTCCCCCGGCCGCAAGCGGCCTCCTCCTTTATTTTGCCCAGGAGCGTTATCTGTTTGGAATCTGGCAGCGTAGGCGTCGAGAGCCGGCGTGGGCCGCCGTAGGAGCCTGGATCTCGACGATCGACTTGTAGCTTGGCGCCCACGCCGGAATCTCCCTTGGTCCGCCCGAACAG
>NZ_JBFULO010000349.1:0-4257 GCF_054049855.1 Stenotrophomonas sp. P5_B8
ACGCGATCGTTGGCGGCATCGTGCGGTGCCGGCCAGCGGCCGGCAACCACGCATTCGCCGGCAGCATCGTGCGGAGCCGGCCAGCGGCCGGCACTACCCGAGGGCGCGGGTTGAGGGCGGCGAAAATGCAGAAAGGCCGCCCGGAGGCGGCCTTTCTGTTTGGAGCAGCCGAGCATGGCTCGGCTCTACCGTTGGAGCAGCCGAGCATGGCTCGGCTCTACCGCGCGGCGGGCGGCTTATTTCACCAGCTTGGCGATGGCAGCGCCCAGGTCGCCCGGCGAGCGGACGGTCACAACGCCAGCAGCTTCCATCGCGGCAAACTTGCCTTCGGCAGTGCCCTTGCCGCCCGATGCGATCGCACCGGCGTGGCCCATGCGCTTGCCGGCCGGAGCCGAGGCGCCGGCGATGAAGCCGACGACCGGCTTCTTCACGAACTGCTTGATGTACTCGGCGCCGGCTTCTTCAGCATCGCCGCCGATTTCGCCGACCATGATRATGCCCAGGGTCTGCGGATCTTCGTTGAACAGCTTCAGGCAGTCGACGAAGTTCAGGCCGTTGATCGGGTCACCACCGATGCCGATGCAGGTGGACTGGCCCAGGCCGACTTCGGTGGTCTGCTTGACCGCTTCATAGGTCAGGGTGCCCGAGCGCGACACGATGCCGATCTTGCCCGGCATGTGKATGTGGCCCGGCATGATGCCGATCTTGCACTCGCCCGGGGTGATCACGCCGGGGCAGTTCGGCCCGACCAGCACGGTGTCCGGATGCGAACGGGTCAGCACGTTCTTGACGCGCAGCATGTCCAGCACCGGGATGCCTTCGGTGATGCACACGATGACCTGGATGCCGGCAGCAGCCGCTTCCAGGATCGCGTCGGCCGCGTACGGCGGCGGCACGTAGATGACCGAGGCATTGGCACCGGTGGCCGACACGGCGTCGGCAACGGTGTTGAACACCGGCAGGTCGATGTGGGTGGTGCCGCCCTTGCCGGGGGTCACGCCGCCAACAACCTGGGTGCCGTACTCGATCATCTGAGTGGCGTGGAAGGTGCCCTGCTGGCCGGTGAAGCCCTGCACGATCACCTTGGTGTTCTTGTTGATCAAAACGGACATGTCTTGAAGTCCTTCGTAAATTATTTGGGCCGGCTTCGGAGGAGGAGCCATCGACCAGGTCGAGGTCCGTACCGCATGCCGCCAGAACCCCCGTCACGCCGCGTTGCGGCGTGCCAGCCCCCTTAAATCAAGGGGACACGTCAGGATGCTGCCGGCGATCCGATGCCGTGGAAAATTAGGCGGCGGCTTTGACAGCGTCGACGACCTTCTTGGCACCGTCGTTGATGTTGTCGGCCGGGATGATGGCCATGCCGCTGTCACGCAGCAGCTGCTTGCCTTCTTCCACGTTGGTGCCTTCCAGGCGCACCACGACCGGAACCTTGACGCCCACTTCCTTGACCGCGGCGATGATGCCTTCGGCGATCATGTCGCAGCGGACGATGCCGCCGAAGATGTTGACGAAGATGCCTTCGACCTTGTCCGAGGACAGGATCAGCTTGAACGCCTCGATGACGCGCTGCTTGTTCGCACCGCCGCCCACGTCCAGGAAGTTCGCCGGCTCGCCGCCGTTGAGCTTGATGACGTCCATGGTGGCCATGGCCAGGCCGGCGCCGTTGACCATGCAGCCGATGTTGCCGTCCATGGTGACGTAGTTGATGTCCAGCTCCGAAGCGGTCACTTCGGTTTCGTCTTCCTGGGTCTTGTCGCGCATGGCGACCAGGGCCTTCTGACGGAACGCGGCGTTGTCGTCGCTGTCGAACTTGCCGTCCAGCGCGTACAGGTTGCCGTCGTCCAGGATCGCCAGCGGGTTGATTTCAACCAGCGCCAGGTCCTTTTCGTTGAACAGGCGGTACAGGTTCACCATGATGTTGGCGAACTGGCCGGCCTGCTTGGCGGTGAGGCCCAGCTTGAAGCCGAAATCACGGCCGTGGTAACCCTGCACGCCTTCGACAAAGTCGACGTTGAGCGAGTGGATCAGCTCCGGGGTTTCAGCGGCGACCTGCTCGATCTCCACGCCGCCTTCGGACGAGGCGATGTAGGTGATGGTCTTGGTGCCACGGTCGACCAGTACCGACAGGTACAGTTCCTTGACGATCTCGCCGGCGGTGGTCACCAGCACCAGGTTCACCGGCAGCTCGACGCCGGCGGTCTGGTAGGTGGCCATCTTGGTGCCGAGCATCTTGGCCGCAGCGGCCTTCACATCGTCGGTGGTCTTGCAGAACTTGACGCCGCCAGCCTTGCCGCGGCCGCCCGCGTGGATCTGCGCCTTGACCATCCAGGGGCCCTGGCCCAGGGAATTGGCCGCTGCAACTGCTTCATCCGGGGTCGCCGCGACCTTGCCGGCCGGGACGGGAATGCCGTACTCGGCAAGCAGTTGTTTTGACTGGTATTCGTGGAAATTCATGCGTCACCGTGGGTATAGGAACGACCGCACGCATCTCCAAGGCTCCCTCACGGGGCGCCGGTAAGGACCGCGGCGGGCCCACTATTGTGGACGAGCCGGCGCGCAGGCGCAAAGACGCGCGTCGGCCGCCCCCCGGGGCGGCCGATTCCGGCGATTTTTCAGACAGTTGCGGCATCGGCCCTGCCCAGCCCCGGGCGACGGCCCTGCGGCAGTGCGCAACGGGGCCGGCCCTGGAAGGGGTACGTGCCATGGACGCGGGCGTCAATCAGCGCCACCGGCACCCCATGCACGGCCACACCCTCTACACTGGCCACATGCCTGAAGGGGAGTTCCGGCGTGTCACCCAGTGCTTCATTGATCGACCGCATCGAATCCATACCGAAGCGCGAGCTGTACTTTTTTGCCCTCTACCGCCTGCTGATTGCCGCCGTGATCGCGGCCCTGCTGTTCAGCCCGCTGAGCACGCTGGTCGGTGCTGCCGACCACCCGCGCCTGGCCGGCGTGGTCAGCGGCGCCTACCTGGCGCTGGCGCTGCTGATCCTGGTGATCGGCCGCAACGAGCGCTGGCTGCGCCCGATCGTGATCGGCAGCGTGATCGTGGACATCATCGCCGCCACCCTGCTGGCCCATGCCCTGCCCGGCGCCAGCGCCGGCCTGTCGATGTCCTTGCTGTTCAGCATCGCCGCCGCTGCCACGCTGCTGCCCTTGCCGCTGGGCATGGGCATTGCGCTGACCGCCAGCGCCGCCACCGCCGGCGAGTACCTGTGGAAGCTTCTGGAAGGCGGCGACCCCACCCGGACCCTGGCCGAGCTGGCGATGTTCGTCACCAGCTACCTGGCCCTGGCCTACGTCAGTTACCAGGTGGGCAACCGCGCACGCCGCAACCAGCAGCTGGCCAACCAGCGCGGCGACGAGGTCGCCAACCTGTTCGAAATCAACGAGCTGATCATCCGCCGCATGCGCACCGGCGTACTGGTGGTGGACGGGGCCAACCGCATCACCCTGGCCAACGAAGCCGCCTCGACCCTGATCGGCGACGCCGACGGCGACGGCGGCAGCGGCCGGCTGGAACTGGGCAGCGCCTCGCCCGACCTGAGCCGGCGCCTGCAGCGCTGGCGCAACGGCTGGAAAAATGAGGAAACCCCGCTGCAGCTCTCGCCCGACCAGCCGGAAGTGCAGCCGCGCTTCGCCCGCCTGCTGGCCGGCAGCGACCTGACCCTGGTGTTCCTGGACGATTCCACCGTGGTCTCCCGGCGCGCCGAATCGCTGACGTTGTCGGCGATGGGCCGCTTCTCGGCCAGCCTGGCCCATGAGATCCGCAACCCGCTGGCGGCGATCAACTACGCCGCCCAGCTGCTGGAGGAATCCACCGCCATCGGCGACACCGACCGGCGCCTGCTGCAGATCATCCACCAGCAGTGCCAGCGCACCAACGGCATCGTCGAAAGCGTGCTGGGCCTGGCCCGGCGCGAGCGCGCCAACCCGGAGAACCTGGACCTGGCCGCGTTCGTGCGCCGCTTCGTGCTGGAGTACAAGCAGGGCATCACCCTGGAGACGGACAGCATCGAGCCGATCATCACCGAAACCTCGGTGCACGCCCTGGTCGACCCGCGCCACCTGCATCAGATCCTCACCGTGCTGGTCCACAACGCCCTCAAGTACGGACGCGTCGGCCAGGAACCGGCACGGGTGCGGCTGCGCGTGGCGCGCCAGGAGCGCGCCGCCGTCATCGACGTGATGGACCGCGGCCCGGGCATCCCCGAAACGGTGGCCAGCCAGCTGTTCCGCCCGTTCTTCACC
>NZ_JBFULO010000350.1:0-4256 GCF_054049855.1 Stenotrophomonas sp. P5_B8
ACCTGTACCTGCGCGAGCAGGGCGGCGATGGCCGGCGCAACGCCGCGATGGACTATGCGCAGGCCATTACCGACATGGCGCGCAACAACATTTTCCGCGGCGACATGCTCCCCAAGAACTTCGGCGTGTCGCGCCCTGGGCGCGCGGTGTTCTACGACTACGACGAGCTGTGCCTGGTCAGCGACTGCAACTTCCGCGCGTGGCCGACGCCGCGCAACGAAGAAGACGCCTTGGCCGACGAGCCGTGGTTCCAGATCGGGCCGCGGGATGTCTTCCCCGAGCGCTTCTGGATGTTCATGGGCTTGCCGGCAGCCGAGCTGGCCGCCGTGCGCGAGCGCTTCGGGCATCTGTTCGACCCGGCGTGGTGGCAGGGCCTGCAGGCGCGCTTCGCGACGGGCGATTTTCCCGATACCCCGCCTTATGCGGCCAGCCATAGGTTGGCATGATTGGCCGGCAGTGCCTGCCTGCGCTACGCTTCGGTGCATCCACAAGGAGCAGGTGCGATGCGTTCATTCCATATTCTTGCGCTGGCCCTCGCCGTCGGCGGTGTCGGTATGTCCATGGTCCCCGATGCAGCCTCGCAATCGCGGCGGGAGGTGCGTCAGCAAGCCGAGGCCAGCATGGTGCTCACTGGCCAGATCGATATCGGCACGGATGGCCAGGTCGAGGCGTTCCAGATCGACAAGCGCGGCCAGGTCAACGATGCCATCGCCCGGTTTGTCGAGGGCGCGGTGCAGGCCTGGCGGTTCCAGCCGGTGCTGGTCGATGGGCAGGCGGTCAAGGCGCGCAGCCCGGTCAGTCTTCGCCTGGGCGGCAGGATCAATCCCGATGGCGGCCAGCAGGTGACGCTGCTTGCCGCCAGTTTCCAGCAGTACGACCCCACCGCCACAGACGACGTGACCCGGCTGAAGATGCCCCCGCCGGCGTATCCGGAAGACGTCTATCGTGCCGGCGGACGCGGCGACGTTCTGTTGCTGGTACAGGTGGGCCGCGATGGCAAGGTCATGGACGTGGCGACAGAGCAGGTCAACCTGCGCGTGATTGCCAATGAGGCCGCCATGCGCCAGATGCGCGACAAGCTGTCCCGGGTCTCGATGGCGGCCGCGCGCAAATGGACCTTCAAGGCACCCACCACCGGGGAGCACAAGGAGGACGCGAGCTGGACCGTACGCGTGCCGGTCACCTTCGCCTTCCATGGTGAAGAGATGCGCTACGGCAAGTGGGATGCCTATATCCCTGGACCGCGCCAGCAGGCCCAGTGGCGCGCGGACAAGGCGCTGGGCGCCGATGCCAATGCCGATCTGCTGCCGGCCGGCGGCGTTTTCATGGCCGATGCCGCAAGCAAGGGCCCGCAACTGCTGACCCCGCTCGGCGGCTGATCCGACGGGATGCGGTCGGCATACGCATCGACTGGCGCCGCGTCGCTGTCGCAGAATTGACCGGCACGCTTTGCTAGGCTGGCCGTCCCATCAGGACAAGGAGTCATGAAGATGCAGTCATCATTGCGTTGGATGTTGGCCTTCGGGCTGGGCGTGGCGAGCGTGGCCGGCATGGTCGAGGGGGTCGTGGCAGCGCCAAGCATGCGGGCGCTGCAGGACCAGGTGGAATCGAGCATGCGCATCAAGGGCAGCCTGGACATCGGTGCCGACGGCCGGGTAGTTGCGGTGCGTCTGGACCAGCAGGACGCGATCCCCGCCGGCGTGGTCGGCTTCGTCAAGGAATCGATGGCCGGCTGGGAATTCGAGCCGACGCTGCAGGATGGAAAGGCGGTGCCCATCACCACGCCGGTCTCGCTGCGCGTGGTCGGCAAGGTCCAGGGCGATGGCAGTGCACGGATCGAGATCCGCAGCGCCAGTTTCATGGACTATCGGGAAGACGACCTGACCCGGCCGGCGCGGCTGAGCGGTTCGGTGCCGACCTATCCGGTGCGCACCGCCGGTCGCGGTGCCGCCGCCGACGTGTTCCTGCTGATCCAGGTGGGCCGCGATGGCAAGGTGCGCAATGTCGCCGCCGAGCAGGTCAACCTGCGCGTGCTGGTGCCACCGCGCCAGCTCGACACGGTCCGCACTGCATTTGCCAACAGTGCCATCCAGGCCGTCCGTGACTGGCAGTTCCGCATCCCCACGCAGGGCCCATTGGCCGATCGCGAGACCTGGGTGGTGCGGTTCCCGGTGCGCTACGCCGACCAGCGTCCCTCGGGTGACGTTCCCGCATGGGAACCGTACCTGCCCGGCCCGCGCCAGCGGGCGGCGTGGCAGCAGCCCGAGCGCGTGACGGTAGCGCCGGACGCGCTGGGTGACGGCGTGTATGTGGCCGGCGACACCCGCGGCCCGGTACTCAAGACGGTGCTCGGCCAGGGCTGAGCCGCCGTCGTCGGCGTCGCTGTGGATCAGCGGCGCCGAGGTGGCCCCGGCGCCGCCCGCATCCTCACGCTTGCGGGTACACCACCGTGCGGTTGCGGCCCTGTTCCTTGGCCATGTACAGCGCCTTGTCGGCAAGTCGCAGCGCCTGCAGCGGGTCGTCGTGGTAGCTGGGGTAGTGAGCCACGCCGAGTGACACCGTGACCGAGCCGACCTCTTCGAACACCTCGGCCGCCACCTGCCGGCGCAGGCGCTCGGCGATGCGTACCGAGGCCTCGGTGTCGATGCCCGGCAGCAGGATCAGGAATTCCTCGCCGCCGTTGCGGCACAGCAGGTCGGTATCGCGCGAATCGTCGCGCATCAGCTGCGCGATGCGCAGGATCACCGCGTCGCCCACCGCATGCCCGAAGCGGTCGTTGATGGTCTTGAAGCGGTCGATGTCCAGCGCGATGATCCCGAACGGCTGCCCGCGCGCCTGCCAGTCCTCCAGCCCCTGCTGCAGCCCGCGCCGGTTCTGCAGGCCGGTGAGCGGGTCGGTCATGCTGGCACGGTTGAGCTTGCCGATACGGTCCTGCAGCAGGTTGAAGCTGTACAGCAGCGCCTGCTTGAGCTGTGCCACTTCGTAGTACCAGGCGCGGATGCTGCTGACATGGCGGATGGCGATGCCGGTGTCGCGGTTCTGCACGTTGCGCGCCAGCTGCCACAGCGGCAGCGAGATGCGCCGGGCAAACCACCAGGTGATCAGCAGCGACAGCACGCCCAGCGGTATGGCGTTCCAGATCACCGCTGCCATCAGCGTGGACAGCGCCGACAGCGTCGCCTCGGTCGGACGCTGGGCAACCACACCCCAGCCGACGATCGGCACCGGCGCATAGCCGGCCAGCATCTGCACGCCGTGGCTGTTGCGCACATGCTGGGCGCCGGAGTGGCCCTTGCTGACCGCCTGCACCACCGGGTTTTCCATCGCGACCTGACCGACCCGGGCCGGCTCGATGTGGTACAGGATGCGGCCGTTGCGGTCGACCACGTACAGGTAGGAGCCATCGCGGTAGTAGTGCTTGCCCAGCAGCGTCTGCAGGATGCTGCGCTCGCGCAGGTAGATGGTGCCGCTGACGTAGCCCTTGTACTGGCCCTGCGCGCTGAAGATCGGGTGCGAGATCGCCACCAGCAGCCGTCCCGTGGCGGACTGGTAGGGATCGCTGATGAACGGCATGCGCCGCGCCAGCGCTTCCTTGTTGCCGCGGCTGTTGAGCACCACGCCCTGCAGGGCCAGGCTCTGCGGCGAGGTAGCCAGCACGGTGCCGGCCGGGTCCACGATCAGCACCGAATTGAAACTGTTGGTCTGCAGCTGCAGGCGCGCCGCCTCGGCTTCAAGTTCGCTGCGGTCGTGCGCGCGCTGGCCCAGCGTGGTGGCGCTGTAGGCCAGCTGCTGCTGCGCGGACTGGATGAAGTTCTGGGTGGTCTCGGCCAGCTTGCTGGCATACACCCGATTGGCTTCCAGGGTATTGCCGATCAACTGCTCGCGCTGCACCCGGTAACTGGCGTGCAGCGTGTTGGCCAGCGCGATCAGGGCACTGAGCAGGGCCAGGGCAAGGATCAGCTTGCCGAGGTTGAGGCGGGTCGAAAACGGGCGCATGGGGGCGTTCAGACTGGCAGGGTGCAGCGCCAGCCGAGGGACGGATGGAACGGCAACGGTGGAGCAATCAGGAGCGCACGATTTCCCCGCTCCCGGGCGGACTACGGTCACGGCGCGGATTATTGCGGATTCCGCAGCCGCGTGGGTGAAGCGGTTGCGTGTCGCAGCACTCAGCGCTCCAGGCGCTTGCGCAGCACGCTGCGCACGTTGCCGGCCGTGCTGGCATCCAGCGGTGCCAGCACGCCGCGCACGTGTGCGGG
>NZ_JBFULO010000351.1:0-4243 GCF_054049855.1 Stenotrophomonas sp. P5_B8
GCTAGAACTCCAGCCCCATGCAGCAGATGTATGTCACCATGAGCGCCAGTGCAAAACCGAATCGCAGCCTGTTCTACCTGGACCTGCTGCGGGCCATCGTCACCGTCGCAGACTGCGGCAGCTTCACCACCGCTGCCGCACGACTGCATTCGACCCAGTCCACGATCAGCCAGAAGATCCGCCGCCTGGAGGACATGGCCGGCCACCCGTTGCTGGTGCGCGGCAACCGCGACGTACACCCGACCGACGCCGGCCAGACCCTGCTCGGCCAGGCCCGGCAGATGCTGGCGTTGAACGAGCAGATGCTCCAAGCGCTGGCCGGCGCGACGGTGGCGGTGACGGTGCGGCTGGGCGTGCCGGAGGATTTCGTCACCGCCCGCACCACGCAACTGCTGGGCAGTTTCAACCGCAAGCATCCACAGGTGAAACTGGAAGTCACCAGTGGCCTCAGTCGCGACCTCACCAGCGCATACGATCATGGCGAACTGGACCTGGTACTGATCAAGCAGCGGCGCAACAGCCGTGAAGCCACTGCCTGCTGGGCCGAACCGATGCGCTGGATCGACAGCGCGCGCAGTCCCTGCATCCTGCTGGATCCGGTGCCACTGGTGACCTTCCCGCCCCGCGGCCTCTACCGCGACGACCTGATCGCCGCAGTGGAAGCGATGGGGCGGCGGTGGCGGATCAGCTTCACCAGCTCCAGCCTCGGTGGCATCCAGGGCGCCGTCGCTGATGGCATGGGCATCAGTCTGGTGCCGGCGCGGGCGATGACCCGCGAGCATCGCGCACTGACCCGTCGACATGGCCTGCCGCCCATGGAAAACATGGAGATCGCCCTGCTGCATCGCCCGGGCGCGGATCCGATGGTGCACGAACTCGCTGCACGCCTGGGCAGGCTCATCGAGCGCGAGCAACGCTGATTGGCGAGGTGCCATGCGTGAAGAAGCCGCGCGGAAAGTGACGGCGCTCGCGTACTGCACGTAGGAATCGTCTTAAATTCGTGCATAAACAGCATTGATGCACATGCGAACGGGGAGAATTCGTCAACACTCCCTATTGCGTGCCCCCATTGTCCAACAGCAAACAGATCCCATGAGCGGACAGGCCTCTCCCTGCACCCTGAAGATCGCGCTGCTTGACGACCATGATGTTGTCCGGCACGGCAGCTTCGTCCATCTTTCCGCCGACCCGCGTTTCGACGTGGTCGGCAACCACGCGCACAGCAGCGCACTGATGTTCACCCTGGCAACCCGCCGCGTGGATGTGGCCGTCATCGATTACACCCTCGGCCACGACGACATGCCTGGCCTGGATCTGCTGCACCTGCTGCGCGAGCGCTTTCCCTGGGTGCGGCTGCTGCTGTTCACCGCACACTCCAGCCGGGTGATGGTATCGACCATCATCAGCGCCGGCGCGGCCGGGGTGGTCACCAAAAGCGAGCGCCTGGATGCACTGGCCATCGCGGTGACCCAGGTCGCCACCGGCCTGTGCCGGCTGCCGCACGGCTGTGGCGAGGAACTGGAGGACGCCAGCCTCTCGCGCAGCGAGCGCGAAGTGCTGCGCCTGTGCCTGACCGGGATGAGCGTCAGCGAGATCGCCCTGCGCCGCCATCGCAGCATCAAGACCGTCAGCACCCAGAAGCAGGCTGCGTTCCGCAAGCTGGGGCTGCGCACCGATGGCGACCTGTATACGCTGCGCCACCAGCTGTCGGCACTATGACGGCGCGGCTCGCCCGCCTTTTTGCAGTCACCCTGCTGCTGGTCGTCACTCCGACCAGCGCATCCATGCAGGCCGTGCCGGCCTCGTCAGCGGTGCGCAACGTGCGGGTCGCGCTGGATCCCGCGCAGCGCCGCGCGCTCGCGCTGTCGTCCAGGCCGACGCCGTTTGCCAGCCTTGCCCATGGCTATTCCGAACTGGTGGGCCAGCGCACCGGCATGCGCTTCAAGGCGTCCGCGGCCTCCTCCAGCGTTTCGGCCCTGCAGGCGGTGTGCGAACACGACGCCGACCTGATGCTGCTGCTTGGCGAACTGGAGAATGCGCCGTGCCCGCTCAGCGCCTCCCCGCCGTACTATCGCGGCGAGACACTGGTGGCCGTCCGTCATGCCGGTGCCGCGCAGATCGGCCTGGACGTCAGCCCCCCGCACCGGGTTGCGGTGGTCCAGGGCAGTCGCTATCCGCAGTGGCTGCAGGCGCACTATCCGCAAGTCCAGGTGATCACTGCCACAGACCTGTCCGGCGCGCTCTGGGCAGTTGAGACCGGGGTCACCGATGCCGCGCTCGGCCTGGACATCCTGATCCGCCCGCTTGTCCGCCGCGAGCATGCCGACAGCCTCCTGCTGCGCAGCGCGCCGGACGGCATGCCGGGCAACGTCCGTCTGGTCGCGCGCGCCGCCGACCAGCACATGCTCGACGACATCGACGCGGCGATGCAGGCGATCACCCCGCAACAGCATGCACAGGTGCTGCAGCGGCTGGCGCAGCGAACCTACTTCGATGCACCTTCACTGGCCGCGCTGTTCCGGCATTTCCGCTGGGAGCTGATGGCAACGGGAATGGGCCTGTCGCTGATGCTGGCCACCGGCGCCTGGCTGGTCCGCGCGCATCAGTCGGCGCAGCGCCACGAGCGCAACCAGGCGCGCGTCATCGGGGTGATGAGCCATGAGGTGCGCAACGCGGCGCAGGCCCTGGTGGCATCGGTGGACCTGCTGAGCCAGTCGGGACTGGACAAGGGGCAACGCCAGTTGGTGGACGCCGCATGTGCCGCCGGGGTCGGCCTGCGCCAGCTGCTCGACCATGCACTGGATTACTCACGCACGGCCACCGGCCAATTCGGGCCCTGCATGGGCTGGCACGACATCAACCCGTTGGCGCACGACTGTGTCAACGCGATCCGGCCCGCCGCCGAAGCCAAAGGGCTGCGCATCAGCCTGCTGCTTACCCCCGACCCGCTGCCGCAACTGCGCACCGACGCGACCGCGTTGCGGCAGATACTCAACAACCTGCTCGGCAATGCGTTGAAGTTCACCGCACAGGGCGCTATCGAGGTCCGCTTCCGCCTGCTGCGCCGCCCTGCGGGCAACCGGCTGCAGGTGGCGGTCAGCGATACCGGCGTGGGCATTCCTGTCGAGCGCCAGTCCAGTGTTTTCAAGCCGTTCGCGCAGGCACATGACGACCACTCGCGCGAGATGGGCGGCGTTGGGCTGGGCCTGTCGATCTGCCGCACCCTGGTGCATGCCCTGCAGGGCAACATCGAGCTGCACAGCCAGCCCGGCCAGGGCAGCCGCTTCGAGGTAACGCTGCCGGTTTGCTGTCTCTCCACGAACGCAACGGTGGCGGGCCAGCCACTGGCTGGCCACAGCCTGCTCCTGGTTGAGGACCATGCACCAAGCCGCACCATCGTGGCGCGGCAGCTGGCTGCACTGGGCGCGGCGGTACGCACCTGCTCCGATGGCGCCAGTGCGCTGCGCCTGCAGGCCGCCCACCCCAGCACGCTGCTCATGATCGACTGCGACCTGGCGGACATGAGTGGCTACCAGCTCGCGGCCGCGCTGCGCGGGCTGGAGCGCGCACACGCGCGTCCGGCCGCGTTGCTGGTGGCATTCTCCGGCACCGATTCGCTGGCGCATGTGCAGCGCTGCCGCGCCAGCGGCATGGACGCCGTGTTGGGCAAGCCGCTGGACCCTGCGCAACTGCTGGCGGTAGTGGGCGTGGCGACCGACGAAGGCGCCACATCGGCAGCGGCGATGACCGCGCACGACCCGTCGTGGGCGCCCTTCCTCCACTCCCTACAGCAGGAGGTCCTGGCAGTGCGGCAGGCACGGAAGGATGGCGAACTGCGGCTGGTGCGCTATCACGCCCACCGCGCGGCCGGGRTGCTGCGCATGCTCGGCCACGAAGGGCTGGCCGGCACCGCCGCCGACCTGCACGAGCTGAGCCTGGCCAACACCCTGGACTGGGACGAAATGGACCCGCTGCTCGACCACCTGCAGCAGGCGGTTGCGATGCTGACCGAGGCGTGCGCTATTTGAGCTGCAGCGGATAGCGCTGCCACAGCACGTGTACCAGGAAGCCGGTCAGCTCCGGGTCCTTGCTGCTGATCGCCGCGCGGATCTTGTCCAGCAGCACCATGTCGCTGCAGGAGCGCACGTCGGCGTGCCCGGCCTGGCCGGCACGACGCGCACGGTAGCGCGCAGCGCGCTGCGCATCGGTCATCGCGTAGCCGAACGTGGGCGGACGGCCGCGC
>NZ_JBFULO010000352.1:0-4234 GCF_054049855.1 Stenotrophomonas sp. P5_B8
TGCGGGACACGCCGTGAATCCATCCCTGGAGGCTCGCGTGCGCCATCCATGGCGCACGACGGTCCCGCAGCCCCACCCACGCCACCCTTCGATACCGTGTCGGTGGGCAGGGGAAGTAAAACTGCCACTGCAACTGCAACTGCAACTGCAACTGCAACTGCAAGGAGCATTACTCTGTTTTGCGGCGCGGCATTTTGCTTCACGGCGGGGTTGGATCCGGATCGACCGCCGACCGAGCTTCATCATCTGGTGGGGGCATGACCTGCGAATGATGCGATGCCTCATTGCTGGCATTTTGCTTCGCAATCGGTTCGTATCCCAATCGACCAACGACCGTGTTTCAACATCCGGTGGTGGCATGACCCACGAACAACATCCCGCGTCACCACTACGACATTGCATGACCGCGGTAGGGTCGCATCCCGATCGACTGCTGGCTGTGTTTCAACATCCGGTGGTGGCATGGCAAACGAACAACATCCCGCGTCACCACGACGACAGTGCATGACCACGGTAGGGTCGCATCCCGATCGACCGCTGGCCGTGTTTCAACATCCGGTGATGGCATGACCCACGACCAACGCGGGGTTTCTGCACCACCTCAATGCACCGTTACGGCCACTGCATTTCACCCTTGGCGACTTTGGCACTCACCTCCAACGAACTGACGCCCTGCAGGGTGGGGTAGCGTTTTTTCATCGCGGCAATCAACGCATCGGCGTTGCGGCTGCGTGCGGTTTCTTCGTCGAAGGCGCGGAGGTAGGCGGCGGTGAAATCGAGGGCGCTGCTGTCCAGTGTCGCGCCGCTGGCGTAGTGGCCGGGGATGACGCGGGTGGGTTTGAGGGCCTTGATGGTGGCCAGGGTGGTGAGCCAATCGGCATGCGACTGCGCGCTCTGGGTGTCGGCCATCCAGACATGTTCGCCGGCGACGATGGGAATGCCGCCGAGGACGGTGCGCAGGGTGGGTATCCAGACGACCGTGCGGTCCGGGGTCGGACCGTCGAGGCCGATGATCCGTAGTGGCTGGCCTTCGAGGGTGAGGGTGTTGCCGTCCAGGACCTGCGGGATGACGATGCGTGCGGGTTTGTCAGCGCCCATCTGCGGTCCCCAGTAGGCGAGCTTCCCAACCTGGGTGGCGGTGATGTGGGCGACGGTCTGCGCGGTGGCGACGATGCGGGCGTCGGGGAAGGCGTCCTGCAGGGTGGCCAGGCCGAAGTAGTAGTCCGGGTCGCCGTGGCTGATGTAGATGGTGGTCAGGCGCTTGCCGGAGGCGCGGATGCGCTGGACCAGTTGGGCGGCGTCGGAGGCAGCGAACTGGGCGTCGATCAGCACGGCGTCGTGCTGGCCGGTGATSAGGTTGGAGGCCACCGAGAACAGCGCCTCGTCACCGGGATGGTAGGGCTGCACGTGCAGTGCATGCGCCTGGACGGCTGCAGGGGCGGCCTGGCTGGCGGCGGGTGCGGTCACGCCAAGCGCCGTGCCGATGGCCAGCGCAAGCGCCAAAGTGGCGCGCGAGAAGTTCGGCATTTCACTAATTCCTGTGCGGTGCGGCCCCGGCATCACGCCGGGGCCCGGTAGAGCCGAGCCATGCTCGGCTGCTCTGTCCGTGCCAACCAAGGGCCGGCGGCTGCGTCAATACGCGGCCGTGGCAATCTGCCGCACGTACTGCGGCGTCTCGATCTCACTGACGAACGCATCGGCGTAGTCGGCATAGCTGATCCGGCTGTGGCCGTCGGCGGCCACCAGGAAGTTCTTCGCCTGGGTGCGGAAGCCGCCGCGCTGCGGACCCGGGCCGATTTCGGCGGCGGGGGAATAGAACGTCCAGTCGAGGTCATCGACGGCCTGCAGCTGCTTGAGCGTTTCGCGCGCGGCCAGGGCGACCGGCTTGTAGGCGTCCGGGAAGCCCTCGGTATCCACCAGCTGCACGCCGGGGGCCACTTCCAGGCTGCCGGCGCCGCCGACCATGATGAAGCGCGGCACGCCGGCCTGGCGCGCGGCCTTGACCAGCTCGGCAGAGACGCTGGTCACCGTGCCGGGGGCATCGCCCGGGCGCGGGCCGAAGGCGCTGGCCAGCACGTCGTGACCGGCGATCACGGCGGCCAGGGCGTCGGTATCGTCCAGCGCGGCGACGGCGAGCTGGGCGCCGTCCAGTTCGGTCGGCAGGTCGTTTTCACGGCGCACGATGGCGGTGACCTGATGGCCACGGGCGAGGGCCTGACGGGCGATTTCACGACCGATGTTGCCGGTGGCACCAACGAGGGCAATCTTCATGGGGGCGGATCCGTTGAGGAAGGAAGGCCAGCGTATGCGCCTTAAATCGTCCGAAAAACCGCGTATAACGGTCTAATTTGTTGCATGGATCGATCAGATGGACCGTATGACAGCCATGAACGTGTTCGTGGAGGTGGTCGAGCGCGGCAGCCTCACCGCCGCTGCCGAGGCGCTGGAGATGTCGCGTGCCATGGTCACCCGCTACCTGGCCGAGGTGGAGCGGTGGCTGGGCGCGCGGTTGCTGCACCGGACCACGCGCCGGATCAGCCTGACCGCGCCCGGCGAGGCCGCGCTGCTGCGCTTCCGGCAGATGCTGGCGATCGGCGATGAGTTGCACGGCGAGCTGGCCACCGACAATCCCGAACCGCACGGGTTGATCCGGGTTACGGCCAGCGTGTCGTTCGGGCAGATCCACCTGGCGGCGGCGGTGGCCGATTTCGTCAAGCGCCATCCACTGACCCGGGTCGAACTGCTGCTGGTGGACCGGGTGGTCAACCTGGTCGAAGAACGCGTGGATATCGCCGTGCGCATTTCGCGCGCGATCGATCCGGCGCTGATCGCGCGCTGGTTGGCGCCCTGTCGTTCCGTGCTGTGCGCAGCGCCGTCGTACCTGGCCGAGCGGGGCACGCCGACCACTGCCGACGAACTGGCCGGGCACAACTGCCTGACCCACCACTACGTTGGCAAAAGCGTCTGGCATCTGCAGCGCGACGGACGTGCGATCGCCGTAGCGGTAGGCGGCAACATCAGCGCCAACGAAGCCTCGCTGCTGCTCGAAGCGGTGCGTGCCGGTGCAGGCATCGCGATGCTGCCGACCTACCAGATTGCCCCGCTGCTGCGCAGTGGCGAACTTGTTGAAGTGCTGCCCGAGTACGACGTGGAAGGCCTGGGCATCCATGCGGTCTACGCGTCGCGCCGGCAGCTGCCGACGATCATGCGCAGCTTCCTGGATTTCCTGGTGGAACGCTTTGCCAGTCCGACGTTCCTGGCGCAGCTGTAAACGCAGCCCCGGTAGAGCCGACCGTTGGTCGGCTGCATGCGGCCACTGCGGTTGCAGTTGCACGACGTGCTGATGCGCGGTTGCCGGTTCAAGTGCAGCCGACCAACGGTCGGCTCTACCGGGGCGTGCATCGGCATCACACACGCACCTACGTACAATGGCGCTTCCCTGCTGTGGAAGTGAGCATTGCCTTGTCGTATCCGTATCCGTATCCGTTGGTGGTGTTTGATCTGGATGGCACGCTGGTGGACAGCGCGGCCGATATTGCCGAGGCGTTGAACCGCACGCTGCAGGACTGGCAGTTGCCGCGCGTGCCGGAGGCGACGGTGTTGACCTGGATCGGCGATGGGGTGCGCCGGCTGGTGGAACAGGCGTTCACTGCGGCAGGCAGTAACGTGGATCTGGATGCGGTGATGCCCGGTTTCATGCGTCACTACGAGGCCTGTCTGCTGCGTAGCCCGCGTCTGTTCGACGGGGTAGAAGCGGCGTTGCAGGGTCTGCGCGCGCGCGAGGTTCCCATGGCCATCTGCACGAACAAGCCCTCGGCCCTGGTGGCGCCGCTGCTGCAGCATTTCGGGCTGCAGGATGTTTTCGCGCTGGTGCTCGGCGGTGATTCGCTGCCTGAGCGCWAGCCCAGTGGCGCGCCACTGCGGCATATTGCCGCGCACTTCGGCATCGCGCCGGACGCGGCGTTGATGGTGGGCGATTCGATCACCGATTACCGCGCGGCGGTGGATGCACGCATGCCGGTGGCGCTGGTCCGTTACGGCTATCCGCGTGGACTCGACCTGGACACCGTCGAGGCCGTGGCAGTGATGGATGATCTTCGGGAACTGCTGGCGCTGTAACGTTGGTGGAGCATTGGTCCAAGGGGTGTGGGTGGGGCTGTGTGACGGCCAATGGTTGGCATGTTTTGCTATTTGAAGGCCACTGGCCCGCTGTCTTGGGTGGCGGGTGAGGGGG
>NZ_JBFULO010000353.1:0-4224 GCF_054049855.1 Stenotrophomonas sp. P5_B8
CACTACGGTCGGGCGCGCAGCAGCGCCAGGCCGAAGCCGATGAAGATGGTGCCGACGACGCGGTCGAACACCTTGCGCAGGCCCGGGCGTGCCAGATAACTGGCCAGGCCCCGCCCACCGGCGGCGTACACCGCGTACCAGAACATCTCCATCAGCGCGAAGGTGCCCACCAGGACCACGAACTGCGGCAGCTGCGGCTGGGTCAGGTCGACGAACTGCGGCAGGAACGCCGAGGCGAACAACAACAGCTTGGGGTTGCTGATGCCGATGATGAAGCCATCGCGGAACAGGATGCGCCGCTTGCTCGGCGTGATCGCCGCGGTGCTGCCAACATCGATCGGCGCGTCACCGCCGCGCCAGGCCTTGATGCCCAGATAAACCAGGTAGGCCACGCCGGCATAGCGCAGCACGTCGAACACCATCGGCGAGGCCTTGAGTACCGCGCCCAGCCCGGCGGCGGAAATCGACAGCGCCAGCACCAGTGCGCTCAGGCACCCGGCCATGGCCGCGATGCTGCGGCGGAAGCCCACGCGCACGCTGCGGGTCATCACGTGCAGCATGTTGGGCCCCGGGGTGCCGCACAGGACGAATACGGTGACGGCGAAGATCCACCAGGTATGCAGGTTCATGGCAACAGTCATTGGAAAGGGTGGTGCCGGCCGCTGACCGGCTCGGCCATGATGCCTGACGGATAAAGCAGCAGCACGGCAAACATGCGCAATGGCCGGTGTGTGCAACGCATTTGTCTGCCCTTCAACGCAGCCGGGCATGGCCCGGCTCTACCGGATGGACGAACCGGGGCGCCGTGATGGCGCCCCGGTGGCATCACACGTACATCAACCGGCGATCAGAACCGCAGATCCGCGCGCATGTACCAGTAGCGCCCACGCGGGATGTCGTAGGTGGATGCGTCGTAGCCGTTGAGCGAGCACGACAGGCAGATTGGCGGGTCCTTGTCGAACACGTTGTTCAAGCCGGCGCTGAGCTGCAGGCCCTTCATCCAGTCCACCTTGTAGCCCACCTGCAGGTCATGGAAGGTGGTGGCATCAAGCGTGTTGGTGCCTTCCTGCTGGTTGCTGCACACCGGGAACGCCACGGCGTCGCCGCAGTCTTCGGTGAGCTCGGAAATGTGCCGCACGGTCCAGGACGCGCTCCAGTTGGCCAGGGCCCAGCTCAGCGTCGCGTTGCTGGTCCACTCCGGGATCGAACTGTCGGCCACTTCCACGCCCGGTTTCTGCGGCTGCCGCTGGCCCGCCGCACCCAGCGCTTCATAGCGCCCCACGAAGGTGTTCTGCCAGCCCAGCTTGAACTGGCCGACGTCGCTCTGCGGGAACGTCCAGAACAGGTCCACGTCCCAGCCGTCGGTCTTGATCGAGCCCAGGTTGGTGAGCCGGTTGTTGAAGCTGCTCACCGCACCGGTGGACGCGCGGCTGATGCCCTCGCAGTAGACCGGGTCCAGGGTTTCCACGCACAGGTCCAACTGGGTCTGCGCGTTGATGGCCTGGATGGCGCCTTCGATGGTGTGGCGGTAGAACGTCACTTCCACGTCGAAACGCTCCGACCACGACGCATCGTTGCCGAACCACGGGCTCCACACGAACCCGGCACTGAAGCTGCGCGAGCGTTCCGGGTCCAGTTCGGCGTTGCCGCCGGTGGTGACCGAGATCTGCGAGTTGGCCTGTTGGAAGCCGGTCGGTACGCCGAGCGCGGCGCAGTTGGCCGGATTGCCACGCGGTGCGGTACCGCCCAGGCCGATCGAGCACGGGTCGAACAACTGCAGGTCGGCACGCGCCGCCGAGCCATACAGCTCACCGATGGACGGTGCGCGGAAGCCTTCGGCGTAGCTGGTACGCAGCACGAAGTCATTGGTCACCTGCCAGCGCAGGCCGTACTTGGGGGTGAACTCGCCGCCGAAGGTGGAGTAGTCCGAGTAGCGCCCGGCCAGGCTCAGGTCGAGCTTCTCGCCGATCGCGCTCTTGGCGAAGATCGGCACGCTCAGCTCCAGGTACGCTTCATTGACGTCGTAGGAACCGGAGGTGGGCAGCGACGGCACGCCGTTGTAATGGCCGATCACGGTGAGCGGATCAGGATCGTAGCGGCCCTCGTACTTGCGGTATTCGTAGCCGGTGGCGAACGACACCGGGCCGGCCGGCAGGGTGAACAGGTCACTGCTCAGGTTGGCGGTGAACAGGCTCAACTCGTTCTGGCTGCGGTCGCGCACCACCGGCTGGATCCAGTCCAGCATCGCCGGGGTGATCGACCCGGCGCCCCCGAAGATGTTCAACGGCACGCAGCCGGGCGTGGCCGCGCATACCGCCGGGTCGCCCAGGGCCATGTTCACTTTGAAGATGTCATAGCTGCCGTAGTTGGTCTGCTCGGCCTTGTTCTTGCTGTACATGCCGTTGACGTCCCAGAACCAGCTGCGGCTGCCGGCCTCGAACTGGCCCACCAGGCCGGTGGCGAAGTACTGGGTGTTGACCTCCTGCTCGAAGATGCGCGCACCGCCCTCCACCGGGCGCCGGCCGATCAGGCTCATGTTGCCCGAGGACACCAGGTCGAACCCGAACGGGTTGTACGGGTTGAGCGCGGACACCACGATGTTGTCGGCCAGCGGGTTGCCGGTGGCGCCATCGGGGCCGAAGAACAGCGGCTCGGGGCCGGCCTGGTTGGTCGATTCGCGGCGGTTGCCCAGCGCCTTGATGTACCACTGGATGTTGTCGGTGATGTCGAAACGGAACTGGCCGAAAATGCCCTTACGTTCCGACGGCGTCAGCACCATGTTGTATTCGGCGAAGTTGAAGCGGTCGGCCGAGGTGAAGCAGTGGTAGTCGTCGGTGCGGCTGCAACCGGCACTGCCGTCGTAGCGTGGGTTGCTTGCCCCGGTGTTGGGCACGATGTCCTGCTCGGCCCCGGTGTTGGGGTCGACGAAGGCGAAGCGGCCCTGCGGAATGCCACCGCTGCCGAAGGCCAGCCCGGTGCCCGGGATCGGGAAGCGCGACTGCTCGCGGTCGCGCGCGTACACCGGGTCCTGCTTGGTCCAGCTGGCGCCCAGGAACAGGGTGTAGCGGTCGCCGCTGGTGCCCCAGGCCAGGTCCACGCCCTTCTGGGTGCCATCGCCCTTGCTGTACTCGCCGTAGTTCAGCGTGACCTGGCCGCCATCGAATTCGCGCCGGGTGATGATGTTGACCACGCCGGCGATGGCGTCGGAGCCGTACAACGACGACGCGCCGTCTTCGAGCACTTCGATGCGCTCGACGATCGCCAGCGGAATGGTATTGAGATCGGTGGCCGCGCCCACGCCGGAGGCCGAGGATTCGTTGACCCAGCGGATGCCGTCCACCAGCACCAGCACGCGCTTGGCCCCCAGGTGGCGCAGATCGACCTGGGCCGAACCGGCGCCCACGCCGCTGCCGTCAGGCGGGAAGCCGAAGTTGCCGGAGGAATTGAATTTGGCGTTCAACGCCGACCCGGACCCGGTGAGCTGCTGCAGCACTTCACCAATGGAGTTCATGCCGGTGCGTTCGATCTCGGCGCGGGTCAGGGTCTGGATCGGTACCTGGCCTTCCACTTCGGCGCGCTTGATGCGGCTGCCGGTCACCTCGACGCGGTCCAGCTCGGTGGTGGTTCGGGGCGTTTCCTGCGCGCCGGCCAGCGCGGGCACGGCCAACAACAGACACAGCGATACAGCGACCGCCAAGGGGCGGTAGTGCAGGTCGTTCATTCGCTCTCTCCACAAAGGAATGTTGGTCTGGGCTGCCGCACCCCCCTGCATGGCGGCAACGTCTCCTTTGTAAACAAACGGTAAACGGGCCGACGTGATGGACGACACTATTTCACGCGGATGCGACAAATCCGAACAGGCAACAAGCCCGCCCTGCAAGGCTTTTCGGGAGGCCGTCGTCGCGACGTACCCCGCAACGAGGCATGGTCTGGAACGGACGCAACACGCATCAGCGCGCGTGCACGCCACTCAGTCGTCCGCGTCGATCCCCAGGCCCGACATCAGCCCGGCGTTGTCCACGGCAACCATCACCTCGGACAGGGCCTGGTAGTCGGTGTCACCGGTGGTGCGCAGCCGCACGGTCGGGCGCTGCTGCGCCGGCAGGGTAGAAAAGACCTGCAGTTGCGCTGCCACTGCGCCCAACGGCAGCGGGACGCCGTTCCAGCGCAGGTGATTGGCCGCGTCCAGCGACAGTTCGATCGGGAGCGGACGCGGTGCATACG
>NZ_JBFULO010000354.1:0-4220 GCF_054049855.1 Stenotrophomonas sp. P5_B8
TGACCTGCGCAGCCGCTCGGCCGAGGGCCTGCAGCAGATCGGCTTCGACGGCTACGCCATCGGCGGCCTGGCCGTGGGCGAGCCCGAGCACGAGCGCAACGCCATGCTCGACCACATGCACCCGATCCTGCCCGCCGACCGCCCGCGCTACCTGATGGGCGTGGGCCGCCCGGAGGACCTGGTGGAAGGCGTCGCCCGCGGGGTGGACATGTTCGATTGCGTGATGCCCACCCGCAACGCCCGCAACGGCCACTATTTCACCTCGTTCGGCACCGTGCGCATCCGCAACGCCCGCTACGAGCGCGACATGGACACCATCGAGCCGGGCTGCGGTTGCCACGCCTGCACCAGCGGTTACACCCGCTCGTACCTGCGCCACCTGGACCGCTGCAACGAGATGCTGGCGCCGATGCTGGGGACCATCCACAACCTGTATTACTACGAAAAGCTGATGGCCGACATGCGCGCGGCCATCGCGGCGGGAACCTTTGCCGCCTTCCGCGAGTCCTTCTACGCGGCCCGTGGCGCGGCTACCCCGCCGCTGTAGACCCTCCACGCAGCACCGACCGCCGCGCCGACCCTGCCAAAGGGCCCGAGGACGAACTCCCGGGGCCATGGCATACTTCGTGGCTGACCCGTTTCGCGGCGACACCCAGGCCCACCAGGGCAGGGCGCCTCCCAACCCAAGGACACCAACATGAACCTGATCGCTTTCCTGATTCCTGCCGCCCACGCCCAAGCCGCTGGCGGCCAGCCGGGCGGTGGTATGGGTCTGACCACGCTGCTGTTCCCGATCATCCTGATCGCGATCATGTACTTCCTGATGATCCGCCCGCAGATGAAGCGTCAGAAGGAACACAAGGCGATGCTGGAGAAGATCAAGCGCGGCGACGAAGTGCTGACCAACGGCGGCATCGCCGGCGTGGTCACCGACATCGGCGACAACTTCATCACCATCGAAGTGGCCGACAACGTGCGCATCCGCGTGCAGAAGGGCGCCGTGGGCAACGTGCTGCCGACCGGCACGCTGAAGTCGGCCAACTGAGCCACTCCTTTTCCGAAGCACAACCGCGGCGCCGGGATGGGCGCCGCGCGGGACCCAAGCAATGCTCGAATTTCCACGCTGGAAGTATTTCCTCATCCTGATCGTGCTGGCGCTCAGCACMCTGTACGCGCTGCCCAACGTCTACCAGAAGGACCCGGCCGTCCAGATCACCGCCAACCGTGGCGGGCAGATCGACGACGCGCTGCGTGACCGCGTGCTGGCCGACCTGGCCAAGGCCGGGGTCAAGACCATTGGCGCGGAGAAGGAAGGCGACAGCCTGATCGTCCGCCTGGCCGACCTGCAGTCGCAGGCCGCCGCCAGCGATACCCTGCGCGACAGCGTGGGTGAGGACTATGTGGTGGCCCTGAACCTGGCCTCGACCGTGCCGGAGTGGCTGGCCAAGCTGGGCGGCAGCCCGATGGTGTTGGGCCTGGATCTGCAGGGCGGCGTGCACTTCGTGCTGCAGGTCGACCAGAAGGCCGCGCTGGACAAGCGCCTGGATGCCTACGCCGAAGACGTGCGCAGCAGCCTGCGCGATGCCCGCATCGCCTACCAGTCGGTGGAGCGTCGTGCGGACAACAGCATCATCGCCACCATCAGCCCGTCCGCCGGTGCCGAAGCGGTCACCCGCGCCCGCGAGGTGATGGCCAAGGCGCARCCGACGCTGGGCTATGAGGTCAACGACAACCGCATCACGGTGAAGGTCCCCGAGGCCGAGCTGACCCAGATCGCCAATGGTGCGATCGAGCAGAACATCAATACGCTGCGCAACCGCGTCAACCAGCTGGGCGTGGCCGAGCCGATCATCCAGCGCCAGGGTGCCGACCGCGTGGTCGTGCAGCTGCCGGGCGTGCAGGACACCGCTGAAGCCAAGCGCATGATCGGTGCCACCGCGACGCTGGAATACCGCGCCGTGGTCGAGGGCAACGCGCAGGACGCGATCGCCAGCGGCCGCATTCCGCCGGAAGCCAAGGTCTACCAGCGCCGTGACAACGGCGGTCCGGTGCTGCTCAACAAGCGAGTGATCGTCACCGGTGACCAGATGGTCGCCGCGCAGGCCACCACCGATCAGAACGGTTCGGCGGCAGTCAGCGTGACGTTGAACAACGTCGGCGGCCAGCGCATGTTCGACTTCACCAGCGCCAACGTGAACAAGCCGATGGCGGTGGTCTACACCGAGCGCATCCCGACCGTGAACATGGTCGATGGCAAGGAAGTGCGCAGCTTCCGGGTCAAGGAGGAAGTGATCTCCGTGGCCAACATCAACGGTGTGTTCGGCAAGAACTTCCAGACCACCGGTCTGGAAAAGAAGGAAGCCGAAGACCTGGCCAAGCTGCTGAAGTCCGGTTCGCTGGCAGCGCCGATGGACTTCGTCGAAGAGCGCGTGGTCGGCCCGAGCCTGGGCGCGGAGAACGTCAAGAACGGCATTACCGCGGTGGTCTACGCGTTCATGTTCACCCTGGTGTTCTTCAGCATCTACTACCGCATGTTCGGCGTGATCACCTCGCTGGCGATGCTGTTCAACCTGCTGATCGTGGTCGCGGTGATGTCTATGTTCGGTGCCACCATGACCCTGCCGGGCTTTGCCGGCCTGGCGTTGTCGGTGGGCCTGTCGGTCGACGCCAACGTGCTGATCAACGAGCGTATCCGCGAAGAGCTGCGTGCCGGCATGCCGGGCAAGACCGCGATCGTGACCGGTTACGAGCGTGCCAGCGGCACCATCCTCGACGCCAACCTGACTGGGTTGATCGTCGGCGTGGCCCTGTATGCGTTTGGTACGGGCCCGCTGAAGGGCTTCGCACTGACCATGATCATCGGCATCTTCGCTTCGATGTTCACGGCAATCACCGTATCGCGCGCCTTGGCGACGCTGATCTACGGCCGCCGCAAGAAGCTCCAGAACGTGGCCATCTGACGGGACGACACGCACAATGAAACTGTTTCCGCTGCACATCCTCCCGAACGACACCAAGATCGATTTCATGCGGTGGCGTCATGCCGCGATGGTCGTGACCCTGCTGCTGTTCGTGGGTTCGATCGCGTTGATCGCGACCAAGGGCTTCAACTACGCGCTGGACTTCACCGGCGGTACGCTGATCGAGGCCCGCTTCGAGCGCAAGGTTGACGTTGAAGACGTCCGCGCCAAGCTCGAGGGCAATGGCTTTGAAGGCGCACAGGTGCAGAGTTTCGGTGGCAACACCGATCTGCTGATCCGCCTGGCACCGCAGGGCGAACACGCACCGGGCACCGGCAATTCGGCCAGTGACCAGCGCACCGCCGCGGCGGTGGTGAAGGCCATTTCCACCGGCGACAACAAGGCAACGGTGCTGCGCAACGAGTTCGTGGGCCCACAGGTCGGCAAGGACCTGGCGATGAACGGTCTGTACGCCACGCTGTTCATGCTGGTGGGCTTCCTGATCTACATCGCGTTCCGCTTCGAGTGGAAGTTCGCCATCACGGCAAGCATCGTGGCGCTGTTCGATCTGCTGGTGACGGTAGCCTACATTTCGGCGATCGGTCGCGAGTTCGACCTGACGGTGCTGGCCGGTCTGCTGTCGGTGATGGGCTTTGCCATCAACGACATCATCGTGGTGTTCGACCGCGTCCGCGAAAACTTCCGCAGCCTGCGCGTGGAGCCGCTGGAGGTGTTGAACCGTTCGATCAACCAGACGCTGTCGCGTACGGTGATCACCGCGGTGATGTTCTTCCTGTCGGCACTGGCGCTGTACATGTACGGCGGTACGTCGATGGAAGGCCTGGCCGAAACCCACATGGTGGGCGCGGTGATCGTGGTGCTGTCCTCGATCCTGGTGGCCGTGCCGATGTTGACCATCGGTGCGCTGCGCGTGACCAAGCAGGACCTGCTGCCCAAGGCCAAGGACATCGAAGCGCTGGAGCGCCGTCCGTAAGTCATCGGTTGCACGCACTACCTGAGAAGCCGCGCCCTGCGCGGCTTTTCTTTTTTTGCAGCAGGCGAGGCAGCGCCAGGAGCGGCGTCTTTGCTCTGTGCGAGGGAGGACGGCGGCCAGCCCCGTGCAGGACACGCCGTAAACCCGTCCGTGGGGGCTCGCGGGCGCCATCCATGGCGCCCGAGGGTCCTGCACGGGGCTGGCCGCCATCCTCCAGACAGTTCTCCGTAACCGGCAACGGATCCAAGCCACGCCCTGTGTTGCGT
>NZ_JBFULO010000355.1:0-4200 GCF_054049855.1 Stenotrophomonas sp. P5_B8
TAGGGGTCCCGGTAGGGTTCTTCGAGGTTGAGCTAGTGCAGGCAGTCGGACCAGTCTGGCGAGAGATCATTGACCAAGTTCTTAGTTGCTTGGCGATATTTGTCGTGTGCGCAATTTTTGCTTTTTGGCGCCCGCATAGATTCTTCTTTGCAATGGCTTTGTCGTTCGTAGCGACAGAGCTGATCTTTCAGGGTTTTTCATTGCTTACAGGCGGTGTTGAGCAGCCATTGGCTTTAGTAGTTTTGACTCTTCTTCTGTCGGCCGGCTGCGCTCTCTGCGGCGCCGTTTTGGGCAGGACTGTCAGGAAGTGCAGGGCTACCTAGGCCGACAATCGCACACCTGAACAGCCTTTCAGCCGGAGCCAATGCATGAAAGTGCGACCGCGGGGTAATCGGCGATGAAAGGTTGCCCGTACGGGACGAAAGACCAAGAGCGGGCGTCCTGTTGGCGCGCGCGCCCCCATCATCAGGCCTCGCTAACCCGCGCAGCCTCCCCACGCCGCACCAACCGCTCCCGCACCTTGTCGTACACCAGGTTGTACACATACGTGTAAGGCAGGAAGAACGCGATCAGCCCCATCTCCAACAGGAACGCATCCCAGTAGGAGATGGACAGCCACCACGCGGCCAGCAGCACCACCACCAGCACCAGCCCACCCTCGAAGCCCACCGCGTGCCCGATACGCACCGGCACGGTCCGCTTGAACCCGAACTTCTTCTCCACCCGCTCGAACATTGCGTTGTAGAGCATGTTCCAGAGCATCGCGCACGTGGCCAGGGCGATGGTGAGTAYGCCGGTGTCGAACAGCGACTTGCCCAGCACGTAGGACATCACCGGCGCGCACAGGCACAGGGCGATGCCTTCAAACAGCACGGCGTGGACGATTCGGTCCCAAAGGGTCTTTTCGGTTTTCATGGGTGCAGCACCTGATGTTCGCCGCCGGCAGGGCCAGGCGGAGAGGAGAGCGGATCGAAGGAGGGGGAGGGGGCGGCGATCAACGCTCGTAGCGCGCCCGGAGACCATGGTATAAGTTTCAAAAATGGTGAAAAACCCCCAATATCGTAGGCGGCCGTTTCATATATGAAACACTTTCCGTGGGACAACCTGATGGTGCTGCTCGCGGTGGTCCGTGGCGGCACCCTGCGCGAAGCCGCCAAGGCAGCGCGCATGAGCACGGCCACGCTGTCGCGCCGGCTGGATGCGCTGGAAGAGCGGCTGGGCGGCAAGGTGGTGGAGCGCACGTCCACCGGCTGCATCCCCACCGAGCTGGGGCAGCGGGTGTTTGCGCTGGCCGAGCAGATGGAGGAGGCCGCCGACGAGATCGCCCGCGAAGCCGATACGCCCAAGGAGCTGGTGGGCACGGTGCGGATCAACGCCGACGAATGGGCCAGCTTCCTGCTGATCACCCTGTTGCCCGGACTGAATCGCCAGCACCCCGGCCTGGGCGTGGAGGTGCTCACCTCGCGCGAGCCTTACAACCTGGCCCGCCGCGAGGCCGACGCGCTGCTGCGCTACGGTCCGCCCGACACGACGGATCTGCGCGGTGACCGCGTAGGCCGTGTGGAATACGCGTTGTACGCCAACCAGGCCTACGCCGCGCGGCGGCAGGCGGCGATTGCCAACCAGGCGTGGCATGAGCTGGAATTCGTGGGACTGGACGAGCCGCGCGTGGAGTTCGAGGTGGAGCGCTGGCTGCGCACGCTGCCCGGCGCCAACCGCCCGTGGCTGCGCTGCAACTATTCGGTGGGTGTGCTGGATGGCGTGACTGCAGGTGGCGGGCTGGGGGTCATCGAGTGCACGGTGGCGCAGCACGTGGGCGGGCTGGTGCGCGTGCGCGATGCGCCGGCATTGAGCCAGGAGGTGTGGCTGTGGACGCACCGGTCGCTGTACGACACGCCGCGCTTCCAGGCGGTGCGCGACTTCCTCAAGCACGCCTGGCTCAATGCGATGGGTGAGCGCGGGTAGCGGGTGGTGTAAGGCGTGCGCGACGGCGTCATGCAGCCTTGGCAAGGCTGTCAATGAGGAAAGTGGCCCTTGCTCAATGCTGCGTCCAGAATCAGACGCCGGGATGCCAGGACGAGGAAGCGTGAGGCCCGCTCCGCATATCGCGTAGCATCGCCCCCAGCATGCAACCGGACGCGGCGATGGGGAGCAGGATGAAGCGACTGTGGCGATGGGCCTGGGTACTGTGTCTATTGCCGGTAATGGCGTTGGCCGCAACCACGCCGATTCTCGAACTGCATGACCCGGTGGTGGACACGGTTGGCGTTCTCGACGCCAGCCAGACCGCGCAATTGCGCGCGCAGGCGCTGGACCTGCAGGCACGGCGCGGTGCGCAGTTGCAGATCCTGGTGGTGGACAGCACCGGCGAGGACGGCATCGAAGCCTACGCGCTACGGGTGTTCGACCAGTGGAAGATTGGCCGCCAGGGAGTGGATGACGGCGTGCTGCTGGTGCTGGCCATGGGCGACCGCCGTGTGCGCATCCAGACCGGCTATGGGCTGGAAGGCGCGATTCCGGATGCCTACGCTCAGCGGATCATCGACCAGGCCATCCTCCCGCGTCTACGCGAGGGTGAGCCCGCCCAAGGACTGATCGACGGCAGTGCGCTGCTGGTGCGGCTGGTGGATGGCGAGGCGCTGCCGCCGCCCAGCGACGATGCCGATGCCCACGTGACCCGGCTGCCGCAGGACTGGCGGCGGGGCGACAGCATCGTGGCGCTCGCACTGCTGGCCGGCTTTCTGCTGGGGCTATGGCCGCGACGTCCCGCAGTGGACGCCAAGGCGCCTGTGCGGCGCTGGTGGATGCGGCCGCTGCTGATGGCGGGTGCGGTGGCGATCGGCGCGCTGGCCTGTGCGCTGCTGAGCCCGGGTGCGACCCCGGCGCTGGCCATCGCGATGGGTTTCCTGGTGCCAATGGCTGCCGTGCTCGGTTGGCTATGGCGGGACAACGGGCCATCGCGCTGGGCGCTGGGTCCGCTGCTGGTCGCCTGTGTCGCGGGCGACATCGCATGGCTCTGGTCCGGTCGCCCCCTGCCCAGCTTGGCGCTGCACATCGCAGCAGTGGTCGTGCTGGCCTTCGTGGGGATGGTGATCACGTTCCTGGTGCTCGCGCTGCGCTCCAGTTGGCGGGTGGGGCGCATCGGCTTCTTCGCACGGCTGGTGTTCCTGTCGATGCTGACCGCAGGCTTCGTCTGGCTGGTGCAGCGTACCTTCGCGAAGATGGGCAGTGACGCCGGTACGGTGATGCTGGTGGCGGGCACGTTCGTTCTGTATTTCGCCTGGACGTTGGTGATGGCACTGCACCAGCGGCCCCAGAAGGGCGGCAAGGGCCGGCGACGCGGCGGCGGCTCGCGCCGCAATGACGAGCGTAGTTCGTCCAACAGCTCATCCAGTAGTTCGTCCAGCAGTTGGTCCGGTGGTGGCGGACGCAGTGGCGGTGGCGGCGCATCGGGAAGCTGGTAAGCGTCGGATCAGGCCGAATACATGCGCCAACCGAGCGCAGCGTCGATGAGTTCGGCGCCGGCCGTAACGCCGCTCAACCGCGCCTGCACGCCCCGTGCATTGGGCAGCGAGCGCTGCTCGGGGAACCAGCGGCGGGTAACGTCGGCCACGATCAGCAGCCCTTCGTCATCGCCCATCGGCGCGAAGTAGGGCGTTGGTGGCGACAGCGGTTCCAGGCCGAACGTGGCTTCAATCCGCGCCTGCGTGACAGCAACGGACACCGCCGGCAGGCCGACCTCGCTGATGCAGGTCATCTCGCTGCCGTGGAAGGCGCCGTGCAGCGCCGACGCGGGCAGGCGCCGGCGTGCGATCAGCTCCAGGATCAGGCCGTCGGGGCMGGTGAAGTAGATCGATTCCGAATCCCAGCGGCCTTCGAAGGTGAAGTGTTCCTGGCCCTCGGCATTGCGCTGGCGCGTGGCGCGTGCATCCAGCCACGCGGTGGCTTCGGTGAAGCGGTTGTGTGGCACGTTGAAGGCAAGATGCACGCCGCCGACCGGCAGTTCGCCCGCAGGAACAAGCTGCAAGGTGCTCCAGCCCACCTGCACGCGATCACCGTCCACCGGCAATTGCAGCACATCGCGGAAGTACGCCGCCACGGCGGCGAGATCGGAAACCGGCAGGATCAGGTGGTCGATACGCATGCAGGCATGGTGCAGCGGACGCACGTGCAGGTCCAGTGCACGGCGCACATTCACCC
>NZ_JBFULO010000356.1:0-4176 GCF_054049855.1 Stenotrophomonas sp. P5_B8
GTCCATGGGATGTTCTGCACATCGACGTGGATACCGGGATTTTCCGCTTCGAACTCGCTGATCAGGCCGCTGACCACCTCGGCCTCGCGGCCCATCGCCCAGAAGCGCACGGTGACCCCTTCGGGCTCCTTGCGACAGCCACCCAGCAACACGCTGCCGACCAGCAGCAGGAACAGACTCAGACCCAGCGTGGGGCGCGACGACAATGGCACTGCTTACTTCCCCTGCTGCTGGTTGCGGTTCGTATTGGAACTGTTCTTCTGTTCCTGGGCCGCTGCCGCGCGCGATTCGGCGATGCCGACCGAGCGCGCCGAGGCCGCCTTTTCATCTTTCTGCAGTTCCATCGGCTGGTCCTCGCCTTCGGGGGTCAACCAGCCACCGCTGAAGCCGGCCCGTTCCAGGCCCCTGCGGATGTGCACGTTCTTCTTCATCACGTCCCAGACGAAATCGTTCCGGTAGTTGGCGATCATGGTCAGGATCGGGCCCTGGTCGATGCCGATGTAGTCACTGGCCACCCAGCCGCGGTCGGGCACCAGCCGACCGGTCTTGATCGGGATGTCGTAGTTGAAGCTGGGATTGAACGAATCCAGGAACCCGTAGCTGGAATAGATGTAGTCGCCGTAGCGCTTGTGCAATTCCAGCGTGGCCGGGATCACTTCTTCCGGGGCGAACACCACCGAGGCGATGGCCGCGGTCGGGGCGATCGTGCCGTCGTCGAAGTTTTCGCGCAGGCCGGCGCCGCGCGAGGAGTAATGGCGGAACTGACGCTGMTCGCCGCGGTACTCCTGGGTGGTGTTCTGCGGACCATCGCTGGCGGTCAGGCCCCACACGTTTTCGCCATAGTCCTTCCAGTTCATCGGATTGGCGATGGCGTACTCGCGCTGGGCCAGCGCGGCCGAGCGGCTGTTGAGGAAGTAGGTGCTGCCGCGCTCGCGCATGTAGGCATCCTGGATGTCACGGAAGTCCACCCACACATGCGTGTACTGATGGCCGAACAACGGCCCGAAGGACAGGTATTCCTGGCCCTGGTAGACGCCCCAGTCGTTGTCGTAGGTGCGCGTCCACACCGTCCAGGCATCCGGGCTGACCGGATGGGTCGGCGAGCCGAGCGCGAGGATGTAGACCATCATCGCCTCGTTGTAGCCCATCCAGTCGTGGTCGATGAAGCCGCTCTCGGGGAACCAGCCCATCGAGATCAGCGGCGCGCGCTGCTGCAGCCACGGCCAGTCCACGCGCTTGTACAGGGTCTCGGCGATGTCGCGGATTTCCTTCTCGCGCGAATCGTCACCGGTGTAGTACGACTGGGCAAACAGCACGCCCATCATCAGCAGCGCGGTGTCCACGCTGGAGAGCTCCACCCAGCTGTCGTAGCGCGCGCCCTTCTGCATGTCCAGGAAGTGGTAGTAGAAGCCCTTGTAGCCGCCCTTGCCGGTGCGCTGCGGCCCCATCGGCAGGTCGCGGAAGAACTTCAGCGTCAGCAGGGTGCGGTCCACGGCCTGGGTACGGCTGACCCAGCCGTTCTCCACGCCGATCGGATAGGCGGTAAGCGCGTAACCGACCGAGGCGATGCTGGCGAACGGACGCGAGGGATAGCGGTCCGGGCTGAGGCCATTGACTTCGTTGGTGGTGTCCCAGAAGAACTGGAACGTGCGGCGCTCGATATCGTCAAACAGCGGCGGCAGCTCGGGCTTCATCGGGCGCGGCGGCACGTCAGCCTCGACCAGGATGACCGGCGGCTTCGGCTTTTCGGGCTTGTCCGGCGCCTGCTTCTGGCAACCGGCGACGGCCACGGAGAGCAACGCCAGCGACACCATCCGAGATGCATTCATCGACCACCACCTTTTGCGCATGTTCGTGCTGCAGAGCATAGCCTCAACCAAGCTGAAATCGTTTACAGATCACGATCAAAAAAAATCCGCCAGAGCGGACCGTCTGCGTACCGACCAACGGTCGGCACCTACCGCACACGCGCTTGCCCATCCGTGGACGGCAAGCGCCTGTACAGTCCCGCCGGCCGGCCCAAGCCGGTCGGCGGTACTGCCCGGCACCGTCCCTTTGGACGATGCCGGGTATTGCAGGAATYAGAAGCGGAAGCCGACTTCCGCCTTGACCTGGCGCGGCGTACCGACGATATCGCCGGTCTCGTTGTAGCTGGCCAGCAACTTGCCGTTGGACTTGGTGTAGTTGTAGTTGGAGAAGTTGTCGAAGTTGAAGACGTTGATGATGTCGATACGCGCATACAGCTCGGTATCGCCCGGCATCTTGAACGTCTTGGTGGCCTGCAGGTCGACCGAACGGTAGCCGAAGATCTTGCCACCGAGCAGGAACTTGCCGTTGCCATTGGGCACCGCGGCGCCCGGGGTCGGCAGGTCGAAGCCGGTCGACTGGGTGACCGGGTACCAGTCGTTCACCGCGGTCGGGGTGGCCAGGGTGATCTTGCCGCCGAAGGTGATGTCCCAGAAGCCGGCATACGAACCGGTGAGCACCAGGCGGTGACGCGGTGCGCCGTTGGAGCGGATGGTCGGGTAGTCCTCGATCAGGCCACGGTCGAACGCGTACTTCTCATTGATGTCGCGGTTGTGGCGTGCGGTGGTCCAGGTGTAGGCGATGGAGGTGCCCCAGCCGCTTTCCTTGGTGAACGGCTTCTGTGCCGACAGCAGCACCTGCGTTGCGCGCGTCTTGATGCCCTGCTGGCCGATGATCAGGCTGCCGAAGCCCGGCACGTTGCAGCTCCAGGCCTGGCTCAGGCCCGGGTCGGTGCCACCGCACAGGCGCGGGTCATCGAAGAACTGGCCGGTCGGGTAGCGGTTGCCCAGGGTGAAGGCGAAGCCGTCGTAGCTCAGCGTGCGGGAGATGGTGGCATCGGTCAGCCAGTCACCGACCTGGTTGCTCATGCCCAGGCTGAACTGGTCGGAGTACGGCACCTTCAGGTTGTTGTTCAGCAGATCCACTTCCAGGCCGGCATTGCTGGTCGAACCGACCAGCGACTGCAGGTTGCCGATACCGTTGAGCAGGTTCGGGTTCCAGTCATAGCAGGCAGCCTGGCCGTTGAGGCAGCTGCCGGTGGCCGGGTTGCGGAAGTAGACGGTCGGCTGAGGCAGGGCCAGCTTGGTGGTTTCCAGCTGCAGGTTGTCGAACAGGTCGCGGTCATACGAACGACCGGCACCACCGTGGATCACGTGCTGCTCGTCGGCGTTGATGTCATACGAGAAGCCCAGGCGCGGCTGCCAGGCATCCTTGAACGCCTTGCGGTTGTGGCCGTTGCTGATGTAGTTGCTGATGTCCAGCCCGCCCAGCGCCAGCGTATCGGCGAAGGTCTGGCCAGCGGCAGCGCGCGGGTCCTGCGAGTAGATCGCATCGACCACGGCCTGCGGGGTCACGAAGTCCAGGTAGGCCGGGGTCTTTTCGTAGTCCCAGCGCAGGCCGATGTTCAGCTGCAGGTGGTCGTTGACCTGCCAGTCGTCCTGGATGAACAGGCCGATCTGCTTGGACTTCGAACGCACTTCGCCGGACACGCCCGTTACGCCGTTCACCGGCTTGACGAACTGCGCCTTGTACGGGATGTCGGACGGGAAGTCCGGATCGCCCAGCGAGTAGGTGAACTGCGGATTGATCTGCGCCGCATCGGAGGCGTACAGGTCGATCTGCTTGTACTTGGCGCCCATCTTGATGGTGTGGTCACCGGCCCACTGGATGCCATCCAGGGTCAGGTTGTCCTCAATCGCCCAGCCCTTCTGGCCCTTCACCTGCGAATCCWGCGCCGAGGCGCCACCGATCTTCACCAGGGTACGGTCTTCGGTGCCGTCCGGCGCGGTGTAGGTGAAGCCGTTGCCCAGGGTCAGCGGGGTCGGGTTGTTGAACGAATCTTCATGGGTGAGCATCATTTCGTTGTAGTAACGCTCGCCGCTGTGGTTCCAGCGCAGCGCGTAACGACGGTCGGTGTTCACCACTTCACGGCCGGCTTCCGGCGCGGTCTGACCACTGAACTGCTGCTGGGTCTCGTCGCGGTCCTGGAAGCTCAGCTCGATGCGATCGTTGTCGGTCGGCTCGAAGTCGATCTTGGCGAAGATCAGGTCCTGCTCGAACGGCTGGYTGGCCGGGCCGAGGCCGGCGGCGGCGTCTGCCGGCAGCAGGCCGACGCGGTTGGTGACCGAGCCTTCCGGCGCGATGGTGACC
>NZ_JBFULO010000357.1:0-4171 GCF_054049855.1 Stenotrophomonas sp. P5_B8
CCGCCGAAGCGACCACGCTGGCCGATGACAGCGTCGGCCTGGTGGCGGCCGCGCAGGCCTTCCACTGGTTCGACACCGACGCGGTGCGCGCCGAATGGGCGCGCATCCTGCACCCGGGCGGGATGGCGCTGGTGTTCTGGAATTCGCGCCTGCTCGATGCCTCGCCGTTCCTGATCGGCTACGAGCAGCTGCTGCTGGAGTTCGGCACCGATTACACCCAGGTCGCCGAGCGCTACCAGGACGACGACGCGATGCGCGCCTGGTTCGGCCCCGGCCTGCGCGGCATGGCCAGCTTCCCCAATGTGCAGCGCATGGATCTCGATGGCCTGCGTGGACGGCTGCTGTCCTCTTCCTACGCCCCGCAGGCCGGGCATCCGCGCCATGCGCCAATGCTGGAGGCCCTGCAGCAACTGTTCGACGCGCATGCCGTGGACGGCCAGGTCGCTTTTGAATACCACACCCGCGCCTTCGTCGGCACGCTGGACTGATAGAACGCCATGTACTCGCTTGCCCGTCCCTTTCTCTTCACCTTCGACGCCGAGCGCGCCCACGGCCTGGGCCTGAGCGCCCTGGAGCTGGCCTACCGCACCGGCACCACGCCGCTGCTGGCCGGCCGCATCGCGCCGTTGCCGACCCAGGCCTTCGGCCTGACGTTTCCCAACCCGGTTGGGCTGGCGGCCGGGCTGGACAAGAACGGTGAGCACATCGACGCGCTGCTGGCACTGGGCTTCGGCTTTGTCGAGATCGGCACGATCACCCCGCGCCCGCAGGCCGGCAATCCCAAGCCGCGGCTGTTCCGGCTGCCGGCGCACCAGGCCATCATCAACCGCATGGGGTTCAACAACCTCGGCGTGGATGCACTGGTGCGCAACGTCGAGCGCGCCAAGCGCCGCAGCGGCCTGCTCGGGATCAACATCGGCAAGAACAAGGACACCCCCAACGAGCAGGCGTTCGACGACTACCAGCACTGCCTGCAGAAGGTGTATCCGCTGGCCGACTACATTACCGTCAACATCTCCTCGCCCAACACCGCCGGCCTGCGTGAGCTGCAGGAAGAGAACGCGCTGCGCCAGCTGGTGTCGCAGCTGCGCGAGAGCCAGGAATCCCTGGCCGCCCAACATGGCAAACGCGTGCCGATGCTGGTCAAGGTGGCACCGGACCTGAGCGACCGCGACATCGATGCCGCCGCGCGCGTGCTCAGCGAGCTGCAGGTCGACGGGGTGATCGCCACCAACACCACCATCGACCGCAGTGCGGTTGCCGGCGACAGGCTGGCGCAGGAAGCTGGCGGCCTGTCCGGTGCGCCGCTGCTCGGCCAATCCACCCTGGTGCTGCGCCGCCTGCGCGCGCGCCTGCCCGAATCGATGCCGCTGATCGGCGTCGGCGGCATCCAGTCCGGCGCTGACGCGGTGGCCAAGATGTCCGCCGGTGCCGCGCTGGTGCAGTGCTACAGCGGCCTGATTTTCCGTGGCCCGGCCCTGGTACAGGACTGCGTGGAGGCCATCCGCCGCCGCCGCGAAGCCCCCAGCCGCGGTGCGGTCGCCCCCCTATGAGTAACGCAATGCCCGCCTGGATCCTCACCGAAAACGCCTCGCTGAAGGCGCTCAACACCTTCCACGTCGACGCCACTGCCGCGCAGCTGCTCGAGCTGCACGACGCGTCGCTGCTGCCGGAGGTGCTGGCGCTGCCGCAGGTCGCCGACGGCCCGCTGCTGGTGCTGGGCAGTGGCAGCAACGTGCTGCTGGCCGGCGATGTGGAGGGCACCGTGCTGGTGTTCGCCAACGCCGACATCCAGATCTTGGAGCACCGCGCCGACCATACCGTGGTGCGCGCCGGGGCCGGGGTGAACTGGCACGGGCTGGTGATGTGGTCGCTGCAGAACGGGCTTTCCGGGCTGGAGAACCTGGCGCTGATTCCCGGCACCGCCGGCGCATCGCCGATCCAGAACATCGGCGCCTACGGTGTGCAGGTGGAAGAATTCATCCAGACCGTGGAAGCCTGGGACCGCGAGGCCGGCGAATGGGTACGGCTGGATACCGAGGCCTGCCAGTTCGGCTACCGCGACAGCGTCTTCAAGCATGCCCCGGACCGCTACCTGATCAGCGCGATCGAACTGCGCCTGCCGCTGCTGCATGAGTTGCGCCTGGGCTACGCCGGGATCAGCGAAGAGATGCAGGCGATGGACGTGGAACTGCCGGCCGCCACCGATGTGGCCAATGCGGTGATCAACATCCGCCGGCGCAAGCTGCCCGATCCGGATGTGCTCGGCAATGCCGGCAGCTTCTTCAAGAACCCGGTGCTGCCGCTGGAACAGGTCGAGGTACTGCTGCAGCACTTCCCCGAGCTGCCGGTGTATCCGGCCGCCGAGGACAGCCGTCGCAAGCTGTCGGCGGCATGGATGATCGAGGCCTGCGGCTGGAAGGGCTACCGCGAGGGCGATGCCGGCGTGTCGCCGGACCATGCGCTGGTGCTGGTCAACCATGGCGCAGCCAGCGGTGAGGACCTGCTGGCCCTGGCGCGGCGGATCTCGGCCTCGGTGCTGGAGAAATTCGGCGTGCCCATTGAACCGGAGCCCCGCCTGATCGGCGCGCAGTGGTGACCCCACCGCTCGCCCTGCCCTCTGCCACTCCCTTGCGTGCGGCACTGTTGATGCTGGGCAGCACGCTGGCGTTTGGTTTGATGGCGGTGGCGATCCGCTACGCCACTGCCCACGTACCCACCCAGGAAGTGGCGTTCTTCCGCAACGCGTTCGGCCTGCTGGTGCTGCTGCCGCTGCTGCTGCGCCCGGGCCGCGGGTCGCTGCGAACCCAGCAGTTGCCGCGTTACCTGCTGCGCAGCGCGATCGGCCTGGCCTCGATGCTGTGCGCGTTCTGGGCGATCGGCCATCTGCCGATGTCGCAGGCGATCTCGCTGTCCTATTCCACCCCGCTGTTCGTCACCATCGCTGCGGTGCTGTGGCTGGGCGAGACCGTGCGCGCGCGCCGCTGGGCCGCGGTCATCATCGGCTTCATCGGCGTGCTGATCATCGTGCGGCCGGGCTCGACCAGCTTTACCCCGGGCACCCTGGTGGCGGTGCTGGCCGCCGTGCTCAGTTCGCTGGTGGCCATCCAGATCAAGCAGCTCACCCGCGTGGACAGCGCCGATGCGGTGGTGCTCTACACCTATCTGTTCTGGGTGCCGCTGTCGCTACTGCCGGCGGTGTTCGTGTGGGTGTGGCCGACCGGCATGGCGTGGCTGTGGCTGGCCGCCACCGGGCTGTTCGGCACCGTCGGCCAGCTGCTGTGGACCCGGGCGCTGCGACTGGGCGAGGTGTCGGCACTGACGCCGATCAGCTTCATGCAGTTGCCGCTGGTGGCCGTGCTGGGCTGGCTGCTGTTTGGCGAGACGCTGGACCGCTGGACCGTGATCGGCGCCGGCATCATCCTCGGCGCCAACGCCTACATCGCCCACCGCGAAGCGGTACTGTCGCGGCGCGCGGCCTCGCAGGCCGCCAGCGCCGGTGCCAAGCCCGGCCAGTAGGTCACGCGGCGGCCGCCGCCCAGCTACGCGCGGCACTGTCGACCACGTTGCCCGGGGCGAACTGCTCGTCCATGTAGCGCAGCGCCTGGCGACGCTGGGTGGGTGGGCGCGAGGCGGCACCCGGCTCCAACAGCAGGTCATGGAACTCCTGCACGTCCTGCAGGATCCGCCAGTGCCGGTAATAGGCGATGCGCGCCGCATCCACGGCCACTTCGCCGTAGCCCTCGCGGAAACACGGGGGATCCTCGCGCCCCCAGCGCCCGCCAACCGCAGCCCCGACCAGCATCAGGTCGCGCTCGCGCGGGGCCAGCATCATCTCGTCCCAATCGATCAGGCACAGGCCGCCATCGGTGCGCAGCAGCAGGTTGCCGGCGTGCAGGTCGCCGTGACACAGCACCCGTAGGATCGGATGCCGGACCAGCCGTTCGCGCAGTTCCACGCAGCGCTGCCAGACCTCGGCGATACGCGGCCGGTGCTGGCGCCACGCACGCAGGTACTGTGCAGACAGATCGTCAGCCAGCGGCCAGCGCGCATCACCACGGCGCAACCAGGCCCCCACGCGCTCCACGGCGGTGTCATCGTCGAAGMCCGGCTGCGCCAGTCCGGCGGCCAGGGTGTCCGGCAAACGCACCTCGTGCACCTGGCGCAGCAC
>NZ_JBFULO010000358.1:0-4135 GCF_054049855.1 Stenotrophomonas sp. P5_B8
GATCGCCGCGCTGCGCCAGCGGGCCGCGCTCAACGCGCTCATCCGCGCATTCTTCGCCGAACGCGACGTGCTCGAAGTGGAAACCCCGATACTGTCGGCGGCCGGCAACACCGAACCGAACATCGACAGCTTCCACACCCGTTTCAGCGGTCATGTCGATGCCGGCAGTGCGCAGCGCTGGCTGCGCACCTCACCCGAGTACCCGCTCAAACGCCTGCTCGCCGCCGGTGTGGGCGACTGCTACGAACTGGGCCGGGTGTTCCGCAACGGCGAGGCCGGTGGCCGCCACAATCCCGAGTTCACCCTGCTGGAGTGGTACCGGGTCGGTTGGGACCATCATCGCCTGATCGAAGAAACCGCCGCGCTGGTCCGCGCCGCGCTGGGCCTGGTGCAGCGCACCGCCACGCTGCGCGTCATCGACTATCGCGGCCTCTACCAGCAGGCGTTGGAGATTGACCCCTTCGATGCGAGCCTGGAACAGTTGCAGGCCCCGCTGGCGGACATCCGCATCGACGCCGACGGACTTACCCGCGACGACTGGCTGGACCTGTTGATGACCCACTGCATCCAACCGGGCTTCGATGACGACACGATGACGGTCGTACATGACTGGCCGGCGAGCCAGGCGGCGTTGGCGCGCGTTCGGCCGGGCAGGCCACCGTTGGCCGAACGTTTCGAGCTCTACCTGGGCGCGGTGGAACTGGCCAACGGCTATCACGAGCTGAACGATGCAGCTGAACAACGTGCGCGCTTCGAGCGCGACCTGGCCACCCGTCGTACGCGGGGCGACGTGCTGCCGCCCTTGGACGAACCACTGCTGGCCGCGTTGCCCGGGCTCCCCGATTGCGCGGGCGTGGCGGTCGGCGTTGACCGCTTGTTGATGGCGCTGAACCGCACCCTTCGGATTGCTGATGTACTGGCCATCGACTTCGCGCATGCCTGAACGGCTAGGCAGGCCATTGGCGGCATTTTTCGACGCACGGGTGTCTTGCGCGTCCTGCATGATGATGCTCTGATCACACTGCATGACCCAAGCTGGTCATGTGATCGTTCATGTGCGGCGGGGACTGTGTTGATGAAGCTGTTGGACGTTGCGGACCTGCCGCTGTGGAGCGCGCCACGCTGGACGTGGACGTGGTGGACGTTGGTGTTGTGCAGCGCGGTGCTGCCGGTGACTGCGGCCAGTGCCGCCGAGACCGGGTATGCCGGCCAGGTGGTGCGCTGCCAGTCGCGCGACATGGAGTGGGTGCACTGCGACATGCCCGTCGCCAACGGCGTCGATCTGGTTCGCCAGTTGTCCAACAACAGCTGCATCCGCGGCACCGAATGGGGCACCGACCGCTCCGGCGTGTGGGTGACCCTGGGCTGCCGTGCCGAGTTCCGCAGCCGCGTGGCGGGCAGCAGCGCCGAGACCGGTGATCGCAAAGTGCGCCGCGTACTGCGCTGCGAATCCAACGGACGCCCGCAGAACTGCCCGGTAGTGCTGCAGGGCGCGCCGGTACGCCTGCTGCGGCAGTTGTCATCGATGCCGTGCCGCGAAGGCCACAGCTGGGGCGTGCGCCGCAATGAAGTGTGGGTGACGCGCGGTTGCCAGGGCGACTTCGAAGTGGGCGCCACCGATGGCTCGGGCTTCCTGGACATGCCGCGCACCCTCGTATGCGAGTCCAAGTCGCGCCAGCGCCGCTTCTGCGGGGCCACCATCAGCAAGGGGGTGCGGCTGTCCAAGCAGTTGTCCGGCAGCGCCTGCGAAGAAGGTCGCGGCTGGGGCTGGGACGCGCGCGGGGTGTGGGTCGACAACGGCTGCCGGGCCGAGTTCCAGGTCAACTGAGCCGCCGAGATGGCGGTAAGCGGGCGCCCCGCTACAATGATGCGATGAACGCATCCACCGACATCGACTACGCCCGTTACGACCACATCCGCCCGATCCTGTGGACCGGCGATTCCCTGCAACTGCTGGACCAGCGCAAGCTGCCGTTCGTGGTGGAGCACGTGGAATGCCGCGACAGCGACGCGGTGGCCGAAGCCATCCACGCCCTGACCGTGCGCGGCGCGCCGGCGATCGGTATCGCCGCGGCGTGGGGCGTGGTGCTGGCGGCAGGAACCGTGCAGGCCGATGACGGCGCCCAGGCGCTGGCCAAGCTGGAACCGGCGCTGCAGCGCCTCAATGCCTCGCGCCCGACCGCGGTCAACCTGGCCTGGGCACTGGCGCGTATGCGTCGCGCATTGGCCCCGGCCGGCGCGGACTGGCAGCAGGTGCTGGCCAACGAAGCCCAGGCCATCGCCGAAGAAGACCTGGCCGCCAACCGCCACATGGGCGCGCTCGGTGCCGGCCTGATCGAGGCCGGCAGCGGCGTGCTGACCCACTGCAATACCGGCTCGCTGGCCACCGCCGGGTTCGGCACCGCGCTGGGCGTGATCCGTGCCGGCATGGCCCAGCACCGCATCGCCAAGGTCTTCGCCGGCGAGACCCGGCCGTGGCTGCAGGGCGCGCGCCTGACGGTGTGGGAGCTGCAGCAGGACGGCATCGACGCCACCCTGATCGCCGACTCGGCCGCCTCGCACCTGATGAAGACCGGCGCGGTGCAGTGGGTGATCGTCGGCGCCGACCGGATCTGTGCCAACGGCGATACCGCCAACAAGATCGGCACCTACCAGCTGGCCATTGCCGCCCGTCACCACGGGGTAAAGTTCATGGTGGTGGCGCCGTCCTCCACGGTGGACATGGACACCGCCGACGGCGACCAGATCGAGATCGAACAGCGCGACCCGGGCGAGCTGTACGGGGTAGGGGGCACGCGCACCGTGGCCGAGGGCATCGCCGCCTGGAACCCGGTGTTCGACGTCACCCCGGGCAGCCTGATCGATGCCATCGTGACCGAGCGCGGGGTCATCCTGAGCCCGAACACGACGAACATGCGCGCCGCGTTCGCCTGAGCAGCCCCTCCGGCTGCGCCGCATGCGGGGGTGTGCCGGTTGCCGGTCGGCGCGCCATGAGCCGCCGGCCAGCGCCAATTGCTGGCCCATTCCCGGTAGTGCCGGCCGCTGGCCGGCTCCACGCACACCCCGAACGGTGCGCGGTCCGGAAGGGCGGCTTCCTCCCCGGGTGCCCAGAACCGCGCAACGCCCGCGTAAGTTCCTGATTCTTGCCGGTAAAACCCCCGCAAAAGCCGGCGGAAAACGGCCCGTTGTGGTAGAATCCAACGGTTAATCGAGATTCCGACGCGGCCGCCCCGAAAGGGCTGGCGCGGCGGACTGGACCGCACCCAGACAACGGAACCCGAATGGCAGAAACCGCCAAGGAAATCATCCAGGTCAACCTGGAAGACGAGATGCGCAAGAGTTACCTCGACTACGCGATGAGCGTGATCGTGGGCCGCGCACTCCCGGATGCGCGCGATGGCCTCAAGCCGGTGCATCGTCGCGTGCTGTTTGCGATGAGTGAACTCAACGCGCACGCCAACAAGCCTTACTTCAAGTCGGCGCGTATCGTCGGTGACGTCATCGGTAAGTACCACCCGCATGGCGACCAGTCGGTGTATGACACCCTGGTGCGCCTGGCGCAGCCGTTCTCGCTGCGCTACATGCTGGTCGATGGCCAGGGTAACTTCGGTTCGGTCGACGGCGACTCCGCCGCTGCGATGCGATACACCGAAGCGCGCATGTCGCGGCTCACCCATGAGCTGATGGCCGACCTGGACAAGGAAACCGTCGATTTCCAGCCCAACTACGACGAAAAGGAACTGGAGCCGACGGTCATGCCGACCCGGTTCCCGAACCTGCTGGTCAACGGTTCGGCCGGTATCGCGGTGGGCATGGCCACCAACATCCCGCCGCACAACCTGACCGAGTCGATCAACGCCTGCATCGCGCTGATCGACAACCCCGAGATCGACGTCGACGGCCTGATGGAGTACATCCCGGGCCCGGACTTCCCGACCGCGGGCATCATCAACGGGACCGCCGGCATCGTGGCCGGTTACCGGACCGGGCGTGGCCGGGTGCGCATCCGCGCCAAGGCCGAGGTCGAAGTGGCCGACAACGGCCGCGAATCGATCATCGTCACCGAGATCCCGTACCAGGTGAACAAGGCCCGGTTGATCGAGAAGATCGCCGAGCTGGTCAAGGAAAAGAAGCT
>NZ_JBFULO010000359.1:0-4097 GCF_054049855.1 Stenotrophomonas sp. P5_B8
GCGCGCGCGCTCGCACCTGGGCGGGGAAACCCCGGACGACCATGTGCTGGCGCAGATTCTGGATGCAGCGCCGGCGCGCGCGATCCTGATGCGCATGCTGCGCAACCTGCACGGCGTGTACGTGGAACGCGGCGAATGGGACCGCGCCGCGCGCAGCGCCGATCGCCTGCTCAAGCTAGCGCCGGAACAGGACGACGCCCTGCGCGATCGGGGCCTGGCCTACCTGCACCTGGACTACCAGGCCGGCGCGCACCGCGATCTGGCGCTGTACCTGCAGCGCAATGGGCAGGCCACCGACGCGCAGTGGGTGCGCGAGCAGCTGGTAGAGATCGGCGGACGGGCGCCACGGTTGCATTGAGGGATTCGGTTGCCGAGCGCGGCTCGGCACTACCGGGGGACCGGGACGTTGGGCGCGTAGCGCCGAGCCACGCTTGGCTGCTTTCCCTTGCAGGCCAAGGATTTACACGGCTGCCCTCAATCGACCTCGACCATCTCGAAATCGTCCTTGGTCACGCCGCAATCCGGGCAGGTCCACGTATCGGGAATGTCTTCCCAGCGGGTGCCCGGCGCGATGCCTTCTTCCGGCAAGCCCTCTTCTTCCCTGTACAGGAAGCCGCAGACAACGCACATCCAGGTGCGGAAAGTGGTGGCGGTGGCGTCGGTCATTGGATAATCACGGTTGGACAAGAACTGGCGATGGCCATTGTCCCACTCCCGTCGTGCTACCGGTAGCCACCGATGAATCCTGCTTCAGCCTCCCCTGCACGCCCGCGTGGCGTCTACCTGATCACGCCTGACGAGCCCGACACTGCGCGGCTGCTGGCGCGCACCGCGCCGCTGCTCGCCGCCGGGGCGACCTGGCTGCAGTACCGCAACAAGACTGCCGACACGGCGTTGAAACAGGCCCAGGCCATCGCCCTGCAGTCGCTGTGCGCCCAGCACGGGGTGCCGCTGATCATCAACGACGACCCGCTGCTGGCCCAGGCCGTGGGCGCTGCCGGCGTGCACCTGGGCGGTACCGATGGCGACATCGGCGCCGCGCGTGCCCTGCTCGGGCCGGAGGCCGTCATCGGCGCGTCCTGCTACGACCAGCTGGCCAATGCCGAACGGGCCGTGGCCGCCGGAGCCAGCTACGTGGCCTTCGGCGCGTTCTTCCCGACCACCACCAAGGTCACTTCCAGCCGCGCCACCGTCGACCTGCTGCGGCAAAGCGCCGCACTGGGCGTGCCGCGGGTGGCGATCGGCGGGCTGAGCCCGGACAATGTCGGACCCATCATCGAGGCCGGTGCCGATCTGGTCGCCGTGGTCAGCAGCGTGTTCGCCGCCGCCGACCCGGTCGCCACCCAGCGCGCCTTCCTCGCCCAGTTCCCGTAATACCCAGGACACCCCATGAACCACGACCAGTCCCACGCCCTGTTCACCCGCGCCCAGAAGCTTCTACCGGGCGGCGTCAACTCGCCGGTGCGCGCGTTCAAGTCGGTCGGTGGCGAGCCGTTCTTCGTGGAGCGGGCCGATGGCCCGTATCTGTACGACGTCGACGGTAACCGCTACATCGACTACGTGGGTTCGTGGGGCCCGATGATCGTTGGCCACAACCATGCCAGCGTGCGCCAGGCGGTCAAGCACGCGATCAACAACGGCCTGTCCTTCGGCGCGCCGTGCGAAGCCGAAGTGGTGATGGCTGACACCCTCACCCGCCTGATCCCGTCATGCGAGATGGTGCGCATGGTCAACTCCGGCACCGAAGCGACGCTGTCGGCGATCCGCCTGGCGCGCGGCGCCACCGGCCGCAACCGCATCGTCAAGTTCGAAGGCTGCTACCACGGCCACGGCGACTCGTTCCTGGTCAAGGCCGGCAGCGGCATGCTGACCCTGGGCGTACCGACCTCGCCGGGCGTGCCGGCCGGCCTGAGCGAGCTCACGCTCACCCTGCCCTACAACGATGTCGACGCGGCCACCGCGCTGTTCGCCGAACAGGGCGAGCACATCGCCGGCCTGATCATCGAACCGGTGGTCGGCAACGCCAACTGCATCCCGCCGCGCGAGGGCTACCTGCAGCACCTGCGCGCGCTGTGCACGCAGTACGGCGCGCTGCTGATCTTCGACGAAGTGATGACCGGTTTCCGCGTCGCCCTCGGCGGTGCGCAGGCGTACTACGGCATCACCCCGGACCTGACCACCTTCGGCAAGATCATCGGCGGCGGCATGCCGGTGGGCGCCTATGGTGGCCGTGCCGACCTGATGTCGCAGATCGCCCCGGCCGGCCCGATCTACCAGGCCGGTACGCTCAGCGGCAATCCGGTGGCGATGGCGGCCGGCCTGGCGATGCTGGAGCTGGTGCAGGCACCGGGTTTCCACGACCGCCTGGGCGCCGCCAGCGCGCGCCTGTGCGCCGGCCTGGAAGCCGCCGCCGCCGACGCCGGCGTGGCGGTGACCACCAATCAGGTCGGGGGCATGTTCGGGCTGTTCTTCACCGACCAGAAAGTGGAGACCTATGCGCAGGCAACGTCCTGCGACATCCCGGCATTCAACACCTTCTTCCACGCGATGCTCGAGCGCGGCGTGTTTCTGGCGCCGTCGGCGTACGAAGCCGGGTTCATGTCCAGCGCGCACGATGACAGCATCATCGACGCAACCCTCGACGCGGCACGCGAGGCGTTCAAGGTGGTCAAGGGCTGAGCCCCTGCGACGGTAGCGCCGCGCCATACGTGGCTGCTGTTCGATCCGGCATTGCATGCAGCCACCCATGGGGTGRCTCTACCCGTGCAATCCGACCACGGTAGAGCCACGCCATGCGTGGCTGCTGTTCGATCAGGATTCGGCATTGCGTGCAGCCACCCATGGGGTGGCTCTACCCATGCCATCCCGGCAGCTACGCCTCAGCCGAAAACGAATCGGCCCTTCATCATCGCGAAGTGGCCCGGGAACGAGCAGAAGAACGTGTAGTCACCGCCCTTGGCCAGCTTGGCCGTGGCGAAGGTGACGCTGGTGCTCTGCCCGCCGCCGATCACCGCCGTATGTGCCAGCACCCGTGCATCGCCCTTGGGCAGGTAGCTGTCGGCCGGGGTCATGCGCATGCCGGCCATCGCCACCGGCTGGTAATCCGCGCTGCGGGTCAGCACCCAGTTGTGGCCCATCGCGGTGGCGGCCAGCTTGCCGGTGTGGCGCAGGGTCAGCTTCACCTGCGTGCAGTCCGCGCCGACCTTGATCTCCTTCTGGCTGAAGCTCATCTGGTCGGTGCTGTCGATGTTGACCGCGCACACGCGGGCATGGGCAGCCGGGGCCAGCATCAGGCCGGCGAGCAACACGGGGGCAAGCAGTTTCACGGCGATCTCCAACAATCAGTCCGGAGATTCTAGACAGCCGCTTGGCCGCCCACCTGCGACGCGATGTCGCAGCGGTCACCCGGAGTGGGTTACGGTCGACGCTGGACCTGGACGAATGTTGCCGATGCCGGTTGCCGTGGACTGCCTGCTGCTGGATTTCGATGGGGTGCTGGTGCGCCATGCGCGCCACCTGCGCGTGCGTCACCTTGCCGCCAGCACCGGCCGCAGCGCCGCACAGGTGCAGGCGGCGTTGTTCGACAGTGGGCTGGAGCAACAGCATGATGCCGGGCTGGACAGCGCGCTGTATCTGCAGCAACTGGGTGCTGCATTGGATACCACGGTGAGCGTCGCGCAATGGCAGGACGCACGCATTGCCGCCTCATCGCCGCAGGCAGGCGTGATCGAACGCATCGAGCGCATCGCGCGTGAGCTGCCGATCGCCATCCTGACCAACAACGGCGCGCTCATGGCCCAGACCATCCCGCGCATCCTCCCCACCCTGGCCGAGGCCTTGAACGGGCGCATCCTGTGCAGCGGCGCGCTCGGTGGACGCAAACCGGACCCGGCCGTGTTCGTGCAGGCCATGACGCTGCTTGGCGCACGCGCCGAGCGCACGCTGTTCATCGATGACCTGTTCGTCAACGTACGCGGTGCGCGGCAGGCAGGGTTGCACGCGGAAACGGCGACCGACAGCCGCAGTATCGGCAAGGTGTTGAAGCGCTACGGGCTGGCGTAGAGCCGACCGTTGGCCGGCTGCGTTCGCCCAAAGAC
>NZ_JBFULO010000360.1:0-4096 GCF_054049855.1 Stenotrophomonas sp. P5_B8
CCTCTCGTTCCAGAAAGGAATCAGCAGCTCGCGCAGCGCCTCACAGTGCGATGCAATCTTCTTTGCAGACGCCTCCCGTTGCTTGCGGGTCATTTTTTCGAAGGGCTCTAGCTCAGCGAGCCCTTTGTGAACGGCGCTGTGGATCCAGTCTTCCAAACTCTCGGGCCGAAACGAGGGCCGCCGTTGCCTACCCTCAAGCGTGCGGAGGCAGAATGCGTATTCGACGGAGTCAGCGAGAGCATCCCGAACCTCGGTAGTTTTTGGATCAACAAATTTCTCGCTGGTCTTCATGTGTCTCGCTCCGTGAACGTGCGCCCTGCGCCCGAAGATGATTGGCAGGGCCACTAACACCATCCCGTGGTGCCACCGCTAAAGTGGCACCCCCAACTACGCCGCGCCCTTTCGCGGCGCTTGTTCGATTGAGATCACTATTCCGCCCTCGCTGCGCGACGCAATGCCTGAGCCTGTTCAAGCAGTCTGTCTAGCACAAATATTTCATCCACGGTCGGCGGCTCTTCCAACTCCATGCATCGGATCAGGAAGGTTCTGACAAATTTCACGCAGAGGCTCGCATCGCCTAAGGCATGCAATTCATCGATACCGGCGGAGACCTTAAGTAGGGGCGCGTTGTCCTGGATCGGTACAGCGCAAAAGCCCGTCTCGATAGTCCTCTTCATCACACACCCCCGCAAGTTGYGATGGGGGCCAGAAGAGTGGCACGCGATAGTGCCAGCAGCACCCCAATAGCGAATAGGAGGCTGCAAAGCCAGTACAGGTTCGCATCCCCATTAGAGGACAGCCAGCGGCTCAAGCAGCCGGGGATTGTGAGGCTAACGGCTGCGTTCGGTTGCGTTCGGTTGCGTTCGACGGCCTGAAGCGAGGCCGGAGCCCGGGAGGGTTGAGTACCCTGGATAGGTGCTATTTGGGCCATGCGCGCCCGTTCACGCGCAAGTTCTATAATGCTGTGATCCATGATCGACTCCTAATAGTCGGTTTTGGTAGGCCGAGCTAGGGGTTCCAGCCCCTTTCTCGGCCGCTTTGTTTCTATGCCTCTGCTTCCTCACTCCTCCCTTGTGGGTGAGCCATTAGGCTCGGTTTTTCCGCATCGGCACGACCTTGCGGCCGTTCTCACGGAGGGTATCCAGGTAGTCAGACCATGCCTGCATCATCTTGCGCCGCTCCGGCAGATGGGTGGCACGGTTGTAGGCCCGCCCCAACGGATCGCGCACAGCGTGTGCTAGCTGGTGTTCGATGTAATCGGGGCGGAACCCCAGCACCTCGTCCAGAACCGTCCGCGCCATTGCCCTGAAGCCGTGGCCGACGATGGTTTTTCCGTCAAAGCCGAGGTTCCGCAGGGCGGCGTTGATCGTGTTCTCGCTCATGGGCCGAGATGCACTCCGGACTCCCGGAAACACGTACTCACTGCGCCGGGTCAGCGGCTGCAGCTCCGCAAGCACCTGCACGGCCTGGTCGGACAGGGGGACGATATGGGGGGTCTTCGTCTTGCTGGTGACGTACCGCCACTCCCCGGCATCTAGGTCGATGTCAGCCCACTTGGCGGCGCGAAGCTCGCCGGGACGCACAAAGAGCAAAGGGGCAAGCCTAAGGGCCGCTTGGGTGACTGGAGAGCCTTGGTAGGAATGGAGGGCCCGCAGCAGTTCGCCAATCTGTTCGGGGTCCGTGAGGCTTGCGAAGTGCTTAGTCCTTGGCTGTTCAAGCGCCCCAGCCAAGTCCTCTGCAGGATTCCGTTCGGCGCGGCCGGTTGCCAGGGCATAGCGGAAGACCCGGCCCGCGTGGGACCGTGCTCGATGGGCAGTTTCGACCACACCCCGCTGCTCAAGCTTACGCAGGGCCGCCAAAAGGATAGGGGCGGTTACGTCGGTGATAGGCGTGGCAGCAATGGCTGCCAGATCCTTTTCAATCAAGCGCCGCTCGCGCTTTACCGAGCCTGGAGACAGCCCCTCTTTGGCCCGCTTGGCTAGCAGCTCTAGGCCGATGGCCCCGAAGGTGCTGTTAACACGGTCAGTGTGAGCCGCTCGCTCGGCCCTGGCCACGTGAGCCGGGTTAGCCCCGCCTCGCAGCAACGCCCGCAGCTTGTCACGCTCGGCTCGAGCCTGCTGGAGCGACATCGACGGGTACTCATCGATGGTGACGATGCTCGCCTTGGAGGCGTACCTGTAGCGGTAGCGCCATGCCTTGGATCCGGACGGCCGCACCTCTATGCAGAGGCCATTGGAATCCGCAACCCGGTAGGGGCGGTCCTTGGCCTTCAGTGCACGTAATTTGGTGTCGGTGAGCATGTGAGTCATCCGCCAGTGAGTCGGGGTAGGAAATCCCCGACCCTTGGCTCACAGCCTGACTCACTTTTTTGCCGGATGCAAGTGGACGTCAATGGACGCCGACGGACGGTATATCGCTAAATTCGGTGCGTTTCCGCGCTTCGTCCGGATGACCGTGGACGTCGCCGGACATCAATGTGGTGGGCCCACCAGGACTCGAACCTGGAACCAAAGGATTATGAGTCCTCTGCTCTAACCGTTGAGCTATAGGCCCCTGCGGCTGCACAGTGTAGTGGAGCCCCCCAGCCGCTTTCCACTGGAAAAAGCCGGCATCAGCCGAAACGCTGCCCCATCGTCTGTACCCGCCGTACGTTTTCCGCAGCCAGTTCCCGCAGTGCCCCCGAACGCAGTAGCGATGAGCCCGCCACACGCTGCCAGTAGTCCACTGCCAGCGGTGCGGCCCATTGCAGGTGCGTAAGCTGCCCGCTTCGATCGGGTACGACGGTAGCCAACGGGCTCGCTGCGCGCAGCACGCCAGTCCGCGACGGAGCCAATGACATCGGCAGCATGTCGTAGGCCGGCGCAAGCGGCAGCGGGCCGCGGTCGGTCAGGTGGAAACCGATGTTGCCCTGGTGCATGTCGCTGTTGCCGATCAGCCGCCCGAACGCATGCAGCCGCCCCACCCGGACGAGCGTGTCGCGATCCACCCAGCCCTGCGCATACAGCAACCCCGCTGCAGTGCCCCAGTCCGCAGTTGCCTCGCCGGTGAAGGCCGATGACAGCGCGAGCAGCGAAACGACGCCGCGCCGCCCGAGCACGTCCACGCTGCGGTCGAAGCGCTGCACCTCCAAGAAGGTATGCGTTTCGGTCTGTAAGAGTTCGGAGACGGCCGCGGGCACTGCAGGGCCAAGTGCTCGCAGACCAGAAGATCCGCCCAGCGCTCGGCCGCCGCGCCGGCAGCGGGCTGGGCGAACTTCACCAGGGCGGCGTAGCGGCCACGTTCGCCCTCGACCGTGGCGGTGAACTTGGGTTGCTCGCCGCCGGGCGACGAGCCGACATCCTCGCCTTCCAGCGCCGCCGCCGCACGCTCCGGGTAGCGATGCGCGCGGTGGGCAGCGAGGACGTGATCGGGCGGGGCATCCAGCGCACGCAACGCGCTCTGCACCGCATCGCCACCGAGCAGCAGGTCGCCGATCTGGGTGCCGCCTGCGCGGACCAGTGCCTGCAGGGTGTCACCCAGCTGCCAACGGCTAAGGTCTTCGGGCACGCCAAGGTCCCGGCCCCGACGGTGCGCGAAGGTGCGACCCAGGAAGCCTTGTGGCCGCAGGTCATCCAGATACCAGGGCAGACCGGGGAAGTGGCCGTCCACGGTGTCATCCGGCGACCGGGTGAGATTGGGTCGTGCCGCGTTGGTCTGGACATGGACGCTCTCGCCCGTGAGTGCCACGACCGTGCCGAGTTCTTCGAGGGTGGCATCGGCCCGTAGCCGGAACAGGGGCCATTCGCTGCCCGCCGGGGTCTGCTGGCGCACGGCATACGCCGTGGCGCGGGTGCGTCCCAGGCGCACGATCCGCTCTCCGGCTTCAGCCACCAGGCGGCTGAGGGTGGTCCGGGTGATGCCCAGGCGATCGACGAGAGCGGCTGCGGAGACCGCTTCGCCGGCGGGCAGGCTGTCGATCAGATCCTGGAGCTGCACGGTACGGGGACGAGGCATTGCCGTGGTTTCGGGACGAATTAAGTTACGAATCCATACGCCACTTCAGCAGAAATGGCAAATTTGATTTCCGATATGGCATTGATTTTAATCGACTTATCTT
>NZ_JBFULO010000361.1:0-4092 GCF_054049855.1 Stenotrophomonas sp. P5_B8
GCCCGATGCCCACCGCCACCAGCACCACCGGCCACCAGGTGAGGATCAGCTTCCCCATGTTCATGTTGGTCCAACCGAGATTGCTGGCCAGCAGGAACAGGCCGACGAGGATCAGGACGATGGCAGCGACGAGGTTGGAACGCATCAGGGGCAGGGTCCGTTAGGGCTGGGGCGAATATCCTAGCCGTTCCTTCCACAGCGCGACACGTTGGGTCAGTACCTCCGGATCGTAACGGTGCGCCTGACCCTGGCCCCAGACCGGTCCCGGCCAGGCCGGATCGCCGACGTGGCGGCCGATCACGTGGAAATGCAGCTGGCGCACGATGTTGCCCAGCGCCCCGATGTTGATCTTCTCCACGCCATCGGTGCCCTTGAGCGCCTTGCACGCCCGGTTCAACTCCGTGCGCAGCTTGTCCTGCTGATCGCCATCGAGGTCGATCCACTCGGTGATGCCGGCCAATCGAGGCACCAGGATCAACCACGGGTACCGCTCGTCGTTCATCAACCGCACTTGGGACAACGGCCCTTCTGCTACCAGAACGCTATCGGTGGCCAGGCGTGAATCCAGTTCGAACTCGCTCATCCAAGATGCTCCGCTAAGAAGTCCAGGGTGCGTTTCAGCGCCAGGGCGGCGCTGTCTGGATCATACGCATGTCCGACGCTGCGGTTGAAGCCATGGTCGGCCGGGTACACGAACGTCGGCATCTGCGGCAGCTTCTGGCGGTGGGCGGCGATGGCTTCTGGTGGAATGCTCTTGTCCTGCGCGCCGAAGTGGAACATCACCGGCGCCTTGGGCGTCTCATCCAGGAACTGCACGTTGCGCGCCCCGTAGTAGCTGACCGACGGCAGGCCCAGTCGCAGCGCCGAGAGCAGGGCGATGCTGCCGCCCCAGCAATAGCCGACGGTGCCAACCTTGCCGGCCGGCGCCAGCCGGGACGCGGCGGCGCGGACGATCTCCAGCGCCTTCTCCACCCCCAGCGCATTGACCCGTTCCAGCCCCTGCTTCACCCCCTCCGGGTCGTAGGGCAGGGCGTCCGGATCSGCGTCCACCCCGTCGATGAGATCGAAGAACGACGGCGCCAGCACCGCGTAACCGGCGGCGGCAAAGCCTTCGGCGACCTCGCGCACGTGCGGGTTGACCCCGAAGATCTCCTGGATGACCACCAGCCCGCCGCGAGGCTTGCCGTCCGGGGTGGCCTGCCAGGCGCGGACCGGACCGTGATGCGTATCGAGCGTGACCCACTCACCCATGATGCAGGACTCCTGTTGGTTCATGCGTTCATTATCCGGTCCCGGCGGGTTAGCGCGATGTCAGGGGCGGTGCCGGATCTGGCGGCATCGGCCGAACGCGATTCAGGGCGTGGCCCGCAACGCCGGTATACTTGCCGCCGTTTCCGGCCCCAGGTCCCCACGCCATTCCGGCATGGGCCCAGGCCCCCAGAGTCCCGCGATTCCATGTCCCAGCTGAACCCCAAAGTCGGTTTCGTCAGCCTTGGCTGCCCGAAGGCCCTCGTCGATTCCGAGCGCATCCTCACCCAGCTGCGGTCCGAGGGCTACGACATCGTGCCCTCCTACGATTCGGCCGATGTGGTGGTGGTCAACACCTGCGGCTTCATCGATTCGGCCGTGACCGAGTCGCTGGACGCGATCGGCGAGGCGATGAACGCCAACGGCAAGGTGATCGTCACCGGCTGCCTGGGCAAGCGTCCGGAGCAGATCCGCGAGGCCTATCCGAACGTGCTGGCCGTGTCTGGCCCGCAGGACTACCTGAGCGTGATGGAAGCCGTGCATGCCGCGCTGCCGCCCAAGCACGATCCGTTCGTGGACCTGGTGCCCGACTACGGCATCAAGCTGACCCCGCGCCACTACGCCTACCTGAAAATTTCCGAAGGCTGCAACCACAAGTGCAGCTTCTGCATCATTCCCTCGATGCGCGGCAAGCTGGTCTCGCGTCCGGTCGATGAGGTGCTGCGCGAAGCCGAGCGGCTGGTGCGCGGTGGGGTGAAGGAACTGCTGGTGGTGTCGCAGGACACCTCGGCCTATGGCGTGGATGTGAAATATGCCGAGCGCATGTGGCGCGACAAGGCCTACCAGACACGGCTGAAGGCGCTGTGCGAAGKCCTGTCCGAACTGGATGCCTGGACCCGCATGCATTACGTCTACCCGTACCCGCACGTGGATGAGATCGTGCCGCTGATGGCCGAAAACCGGATACTGCCGTACCTGGACATTCCGTTCCAGCACGCCAGCCCGCGCATCCTCAAGCTGATGAAGCGCCCCGGTGCGGTCGACAAGACCCTGGAGCGCGTGCAGCGCTGGCGCCAGCTGTGCCCGGACATCACCGTGCGATCGACCTTCATCGTCGGCTTCCCCGGTGAGACCGATGCCGAGTTCGAAGAGCTGCTGGCGTTCCTGGACGAGGCGCAGCTGGACCGCGTCGGCGCGTTCGCCTACTCGCCGGTCACCGGCGCCACCGCCAACGACCTGCCCGGTGCGGTGCCTGAGGAAGTGAAGCAGGAGCGACTGGCCCGCTTCATGGAACGCCAGGCGGAGATCTCCGCCGCGCGCCTGGAATCCAAGATCGGCAGCGTGCAGCAGTGCCTGGTCGATGCGATCGAGGACGGCATCGCGGTGGCCCGCTCCAAGGCCGACGCGCCGGAAATCGACGGGCTGGTGCATATCCAGAACGCCGAAGAGGCCAAGCTGCGCGTGGGTCAGTTCGTCGATGTCGACATCACCGAGAGCGACGACCACGATCTGTTCGGTGACGCGATCATCGTTGCCGGCGCGCGCAAGCCGTTCGACCTGCAGGTGTTGTGACCGCCGCGGCGTCCGCCGAGACCGGCGGTCGCCGCCGCTTCGTCGCGCCGCCGCGTGCTGCGGTGGACGCGATGTGCTTCGCGCAGCCGCTCTACGCAGGGCTGCGCGAGGTCCAGGATCTGCTGACGGCGGCCGACTGGCCGAGCGTCCGGATGCTCGACGCACGCCTCTGCCTGCCGCACCGGCATCTGGTCGAACAGGACGCGGCATTGCTGGCCGACGGCCTGCATTACGAAGTGCGCATTGCCGAACGTGGCCAGATCGCCACGCGTGCGGACAACTGGCACGACCTGTTCAACGCCCTGATCTGGGCGCGCTACCCGGCCATCAAGCAGGCCCTCAACAAGCAGCAGTGCCGCCACATCGCGGCGATGCCTTCCGGGCAGCGCAACCGTGCGCAGGCGGCGCTGACCCAGTTCGACGAAACCGGCGTGATCGTGCGCGTGCGCGATCCGGCGCTGCTGGAGGCATGGGACCGGCATGACTGGTCGGCGCTGTTCGTCGACGGGGCAGGCGCATGGCGCGAGGGCGACATCGCGGTGGCGGCCGTGATCGGCCATGCGTTGATGGAACAGGCGCTGTCGCCCGGGCGGCTGCTGGTAGGCAAAGGTGTGGTGGTGCAGGGCGATGATGACGCGCGCGCTGTCGCGCAGGTGGCGGCGCTGATCGAGCGCGGACGCCTCCTCAGCGATCCACTGGAGCTGCGGCCGCTCCCGCTGATGGGCATCCCCGGCTGGCATGCAGGCCAGGATGCCGCGTTTTACCAGCAGGCCGGGTATTTCCGCCCCGCGCGCGCGGGAAGGAACTATCCCGCGCCATCAACCGGGTAGAGCCGGGCCATGCCCGGCTGGCCGCGCGCAGCGCGGCAATGATCGCAGGCGGGTAGAGCCGGGCCATGCCCGGCTAGCCGCGCGCAGCGCGGCAACGATCGCAGGCGGTAGAGCCGGGCCATGCCCGGCTGGCCGTGCTACCGGCCTTCGCCGGTCGGGTACTCCACCGCCAGGATCGCAAAGCCGTGGCGCCCGCTCGGCAGCTCCACCTCAAACGCGTCATCCACGCGCTTTTTCAACAACGCCCGCGCCAGCGGCGAATCGATGCTGATCCATCCCGTCGGCGCGTCGGTCTCATCCGGACCGACGATGCGATAGCGGCTCACCTCGCCGCTGTCCACGTTTTCCAGTTCCACCCATGCCCCGAAGAACACCGCCTGCGGGTCGGTCGGCGGCTGGTCGACGATGCGCAGCGCGTCCAGCCGCTTGGTCAGGTACCGCA
>NZ_JBFULO010000362.1:0-4092 GCF_054049855.1 Stenotrophomonas sp. P5_B8
GCTGCAGTCGGTGTTGGGCAAGCGCCTGGGCCTGCAGCACATCACCGGCGCGCTGCGTCTGCCGCCGAGTGCCGGACGCCTGCGTTCGCGCCTGCACCAGCTGGAAGTGGTGCGCGGCGAACAGGCCGACGAGGACGGCTGGCTGCTTGAGGTCGATCTGCCGATCGCCGAGGCCGAAAAGCTGGCGGCCGGCGAGGGCGGCGAGCCGATCCGCGCGATGCTGCCGGAGAAGCTCCCCGAGTGGTGACACGGTAGTGCCGGCCGCTGGCCGGCTCTCCCTCGACGTTCCCCGGCGGTGGGACAGGCGCAGCAAAGGGCGCGCGACGCTGCGTCGCGCCCCCGCACACGACATCCGCGCCGATTTGGGCTAAAACGGGGCGTCCTTCCCCCCGATCCAGGATCACCATGAGCGTCCCCACCGATGCCGAACTCGGCGTCCTTGCCCGTGATGTCGGCCAGCGCCTGCAGCAGGCATCGTTGCAGCTGGTCACTGCCGAGAGCTGCAGCGGCGGCTGGATCGCCAAGGCGATGACCGATGTGGCCGGCTCCTCGGCATTCTTCGACAGCGGCATGGTCGTCTACAGCTACGAGGCCAAGCAGCGCTTGCTCGGTGTTCGCGCGCACACGCTGGAGCAGTTCGGTGCGGTCAGCCGCGAGACCGTGCTGGAAATGGTTTCCGGTGCACTGATCAATTCCGGCGCCGGCATCGCCGTGGCCGTGACCGGCATTGCCGGGCCGGGCGGCGGCAGTCCGGACAAGCCGGTCGGCAGCGTGTGGATCGGCTGGAAGCAGCGCGGTGGCTATGCCCGCGCGCAGCTGTTCCGGTTCGACGGCGACCGCGAAGCCATCCGTCGCCAGACCGTGCAGCAGGCGCTGACGGGAATTTTCGCACCGGTGTGACATCCTGACCGCGTGCGTGGACAGGAGTGGCACCGATGTGGGAAACGCTGGGAACCGTACGCGACCTAGGCCGATTGCAGGAAATCGCCTCGGTCCTGATCCGCTATGGCTTTGGCGATCTGGTACGCCGGATCGGCCTGGCCGATGTACTGGAACGGGCCGGGCGGCTGCTGCACTGGAACGACACGCAGATGCTGCGCATGACCGCGCCCGTGCGGGTGCGGCGTGCGATGGAAGACCTGGGTCCGACCTTCGTCAAGCTCGGCCAGGTGCTGGCCACGCGCGTGGACCTGTTCCCGCCGGACTGGATCGCCGAATTCTCTGAACTGCAGAACGCGGTACCGCCGCTGCCGTATGCGCAGGTGCGCGAACAGCTGGAAGCCGATCTCGGCGCACCGGCCACCGAGGTCTTCGCCTGGCTGGATGAAMCCCCGATGGCGGCCGCCTCGCTGGCCCAGGCGCACCGCGCAACCCTGCACGACGGCACCGCCGTGGTGCTGAAAATCCGTCGCCCCGGCATCCGTGAGGTGATCGAAGCCGACCTGCGCCTGCTGGCACGCCTGGCCGAAATCGTGGAAGCGCGCCTGCCGGACCTGCAGCGGTATCGCCCGGCCGAAGTGGTGCAGCAGTTCCAGGTCTCGCTGCGCCGGGAGCTGGATTTCGCCGCCGAATGCCGCAACGCCGAGCGCATCGCGCGCAACTTCGCCGGGCGCGAAGACATCCTGATCCCCAACGTGCATTGGCAGTGGACCTGCGAAAGCCTCAACGTGCAGGACTTCGTCGACGGCATCCCCGGCCGCGACCTGGCCGGCGTCGATGCGGCCGGGCTGGACCGCGTGCAGCTGGCCCGTCGCGGCGCGCACATCGTGCTCAAGATGGTGCTCGAAGACGGCTGTTTCCACGCCGATCCGCACCCGGGCAACATCATCTACCTGCGCGACGGCCGCATCGGCGTGATCGATTTCGGCATGGTCGGGGCGATCTCCGAGCAGCGCCGCTTCCAGGTCGCCCAGCTCCTGCATGGGCTGGTCAACCAGGAGCCGGAATCGGTGGCCGACGTGCTGCTCGATTGGGCGGGCGGGGTGGACGTGGATGAGTCGCGGCTGCAGCAGGACATCAGCACGTTCGTCGACCAGTACCGGGGCGTGCCGCTGAAAGACCTGCACATGGGCCTGATGCTGGGCAACATCACCACCTTGCTGCGCCAGTACTCGCTGACCCTGCCGGCCGACCTGGCCCTGATGATCAAGACCTTCCTGACTCTGGAAGGCATGGGCCGGCAGCTGGACCCGCAGTTCGACATGGCCAGCGCCGCGCGTCCGTACCTGGAGCGGGTGATGTGGCAGCGCTATGCGCCCGGCGCCGTGCTCAAGCGGGGCAAGCGCAGCCTGGTGGGGGTGATGGAGCTGCTCGGCGACCTGCCGCGCGACGTGCGTCGGCTGCTGCAGATGGCTCGGCGTGGTCGCCTCCAGCTCAAGGTCGAGACCACCGCGCTGCAGGGCTTCGGCGACCAGGTCAACCGCGCGGCCAACCGTCTGGTGATGGGCATCGTGACCGCCGCGCTAATTATCGGCTCCTCGATCGTCATGCACAGCGTAGGTGGCGTCTCCAGCCGCTGGCTGCTGGCGCTGGGCGTGGCGGGCTTCATCGGCGCCGGCTTCTGCGGCGTGTGGATCCTGTTTTCGATCTGGCGCAGCGGCAAAAACCCGTAGGGTTTTCGCCGCCGGGATCCGCAGGATCCCCGCAATGTGCCGCAAACGCGACCCAACCTCGTAGAGCCGACCGTTGGTCGGCTGCTCTACCCGGCCGGCCTCATGACCGCCGACCTTCCATCCGCCCGGCCTTCGGCACGCGCAACCCAACCCCGTAGAGCCGACCGTTGGTCGGCTGCCTTCTCCCGGCCGCCTCCTATGATCGCTACCCTTCGTCTGCCGCCCATGAGCGCCTGACCTATGGGGTTGCACGCGCTAAACCCCGGAGACAAGACCAAAACCGACACGCGAACGCACCGTCACGCATTGCCGCGCGTTCGCGCGGTCACCGACCAACGGTCGGTGGCTACACGAACTGCCGACGGCTTCGGTGGGGGGATGATCCTGCTGATTCCTGCTCTTCTTCCGTGGGCACTTGCGTGCCCACATCGTTAGTAGTAATACTACTAACCATGGAACTGACCGACACCCAGCAGGCGATCCTGCAGTTGATCGCCGAGCGTATCGAGACCGATGGCGCCCCGCCGTCGCAGACTGAAATCGCACGTGCCTTCGGCTTCAAGGGGGTACGCGCGGCGCAATACCACCTGGAAGCCCTGGAGCAGGCCGGGGCGATCCGTCGCATCCCCGGCCAGGCGCGTGGCATCCGGCTGGTGCAGGCACCGGCGCTGCAGGACGGCCTGCCGGGCTCGCTGTCGGTGCCCGCGCTGCCCGATCATGTGCTGCGCCTGCCGGTGCTGGGCCGGGTCGCGGCGGGTCTGCCGATCGGCGCAGACATCGGCTCGGACGATTTCGTGGTGCTCGACCGGGTGTTCTTCTCGCCGGCGCCGGACTACCTGCTCAAGGTGCAGGGCGATTCGATGATCGACGAAGGCATCTTCGACGGTGACCTGATCGGTGTGCACCGGACCCGTGACGCCCGCTCCGGACAGATCGTGGTGGCGCGCATCGATGACGAGATCACCGTCAAGCTGCTGAAGATGGGCAAGGACCGGATCCGCCTGCTGCCGCGCAATCGCGACTACAAGCCGATCGAAGTCCTGCCCGACCAGGACTTCGCGATCGAAGGCCTCTATTGCGGCCTGTTGCGGCCCAACCGCTGATCCTTCTACAACGCATTACCTGCACGGTCTTTTGTGGCGATTCTCTGGTTCCGCTGAGGTTGGTACGGATGTCCGATAATTTTTTTCCGAACGCCGGGCAGAATCTCAGCCTGTGCGATACGCCAGCCTTAAAGTGAACCCATGGCCAAGAAGACTTCCAAAGACAGCACCTCCACCGATACGACCTCTGCAAGGACCACTCCGATGGACGAGAACAAGAAGCGCGCCCTCACCGCCGCGCTGAGCCAGATCGAAAAGCAGTTCGGCAAGGGCGCCGTGATGCGCATGGGCGACCGTGTCGTCGAGGCGGTCGAGGTCATCCCGACCGGTTCGCTGATGCTGGACATCGCACTCGGCATCGGTGGCCTGCCCAAGGG
>NZ_JBFULO010000363.1:0-4087 GCF_054049855.1 Stenotrophomonas sp. P5_B8
GGACTTGGACTTGGCCGTGAGCACGCCGGTCTTGCCGAACTCGAACACGGTCGCTTCCTGGATGTTCTTGCCGAACGACTTGATCTTGACGAAGTCGTAATACCAGACCTGCGTGTCGCCCAGCTGCTCGCGCCGGCTCGGCGCGCCGAAGGCTTCGCGGACCTGCTCCTGGGTGGTCTTGCCGACCTGGGCGGCGTCCATCTGCTGCTGGGTGATTTCCGTGCCGGTGGTGTAGGCGCCGAACGGGTTGGCCTGGGCCGACGCGGTCGTCAGTGCCAGCGGGGCGGCAAACAGCAGGGCGAGGGTGAGGGTGGTGGCACGCATCGCGGGATGTCCTTTTCTATCGATGGGGCAGGGTTGCCTGCCGTTCAGTCTATCCCGCCGGCCGCGGCCCTGCCTACGTCGCCAGTCACAGAACATCGATTTGCCCTGAACCCATCAAGTACGTACAATTCATACATACTTTTTGAGGCGTACCCCATGGAAGCCACCGTAGCTGAACGCGGGCAGATCACCTTGCCCAAGGCGGTCCGCGATGCGCTGGGCCTGACCAAGGGCACCCAGTTGAAGGTCGAGCTGGACGGCAGCCGGATCATCCTGCGCAAGAGCGTGGACGATGCGATCTCGCGCGCCCGCGGCAAGTTCGCACTGGACGGCTTCGATTCGGCGCAGGCCGCCGTCGATGCGGTCCGCGACGAGGAATGAGCGCGGCATGATCGCTGTCGATTCCCCGGTCCTGATCGAACTGCTCAGCAACGGACCGCAGGCCGACGCGGTGGAGGCTTACCTGCGCCAGAGCCTGGTCGGCGGGCGCGTGGTGATCTGCGCGGTGACCCTGGCCGAGATCTGCGCCTCGCTGCGCGGTGGGGCCGAGGTGCAGGAAGCGCTGGAGGAAATGGGCATCCATTTCAGCCCGCTGGAGGCCAAGTCCGCCCTGCGTGCCGGCGAAATGCACCGCCGCCACCGCCAGCGCGGCGCCGGCAGGCGCGGCCTGGACGAATTCATGGTCGGCTCGCACGCGCTGTTGCAGTGCGATGGGCTGATCACCTGGAACRACACGTTTTTTCGCGACTACTTCAAGGGCCTGAAGCTGATCGTGCCGCAAGCCTGAGCCCACGCACCGTTTACCGCTGTATTCAACCGCAGTTTTTTCAAAGAATTTCCCGGGAGTTGTCATGTTGGAAGCCTACCGCCACCACGTAGCCGAGCGYGCCGCGCTTGGCATCCCGCCGCTGCCGCTGAGCGCCCAGCAGACGGCCGACGTCATCGAACTGCTGAAGAACCCGCCGGCCGGGGAAGCTGAGTTCCTGCTGGAACTGCTGACCCACCGCGTGCCGGCCGGCGTCGATGATGCCGCCAAGGTCAAGGCCTCGTACCTGGCCGCGATCGCCCTGGGCAGCGAAGTCAATGCGCTGATCAGCCGCGAGCGCGCCACCGAACTGCTGGGCACCATGCTCGGCGGTTACAACGTCGCCCCGCTGGTCCAGCTGCTCGATGACGCCACCGTCGGTGCGATCGCCGCCGATGCGCTGAAGAACACCCTGCTGGTGTTCGACGCCTTCCACGACGTGCAGGAAAAGGCCAAGGCCGGCAATGCCCACGCCCAGGGCGTGCTGCAGAGCTGGGCCGATGCGGAGTGGTTCACCAGCCGCCCGCAGGTGCCCGAAAGCCTGACCATCACCGTGCTCAAGGTGACCGGCGAAACCAACACCGACGACCTGTCGCCGGCCCCGGACGCCACCACCCGCCCGGACATCCCGCTGCATGCGCTGGCGATGCTGAAGAACAAGCGCGATGGCATCGAGCCGGAAGAAGACGGCAAGCGCGGCCCGGTGAAGTTCATTGAATCGCTGAAGGACAAGGGCCACCTGGTGGCCTATGTGGGCGACGTGGTCGGCACCGGCTCCAGCCGCAAGTCGGCCACCAACTCGGTGCTGTGGTTCACCGGCGAAGATATTCCGTTCATCCCGAACAAGCGCTTCGGCGGCGTGTGCCTGGGCTCGAAGATCGCCCCGATCTTCTACAACACGATGGAAGACGCCGGCGCGCTGCCGATCGAACTCGACGTGTCGCAGATGAACATGGGCGATGTGATCGAGCTGCGCCCGTACGACGGCAAGGCCCTGAAGGACGGCGCGGTCATCGCCGAGTTCAAGGTCAAGTCCGACGTGCTGTTCGACGAAGTGCGCGCCGGTGGCCGCATTCCGCTGATCATCGGCCGCGGCCTCACCGCCAAGGCGCGTGAAGCGCTGGGCCTGGCCCCGACCGATCTGTTCCGCCTGCCGATGGACCCGCCGGATACCGGCAAGGGCTTCTCGCTGGCGCAGAAGATGGTAGGCCGTGCGTGTGGTCTGCCGGAAGGCCAGGGCATGCGCCCGGGCACCTACTGCGAACCGAAGATGACCTCGGTGGGCTCGCAGGACACCACCGGTCCGATGACCCGTGACGAGCTGAAGGACCTGGCCTGCCTGGGCTTCTCGGCCGACCTGGTGATGCAGTCGTTCTGCCACACCGCCGCCTACCCGAAGCCGGTGGACGTCAAGACCCACCACACGCTGCCGGAGTTCATCTCCACCCGCGGCGGCATCTCGCTGCGTCCGGGCGACGGCGTGATCCACAGCTGGCTCAACCGCATGCTGCTGCCCGACACCGTCGGTACCGGCGGCGACTCGCACACCCGTTTCCCGGTGGGCATTTCGTTCCCGGCCGGTTCGGGCCTGGTGGCCTTCGCCGCCGCCACTGGCGTAATGCCGCTGGACATGCCCGAGTCGGTGCTGGTCCGCTTCAAGGGCAAGATGCAGCCCGGCGTGACCCTGCGTGACCTGGTCAACGCGATTCCACTGTACGCGATCAAGTCCGGTCTGCTGACCGTGGCCAAGGCCGGCAAGAAGAACATCTTCTCCGGCCGCATCCTGGAAATCGAAGGTCTGCCGGAGCTGAAGGTCGAGCAGGCATTCGAGCTGTCCGATGCCTCGGCCGAACGTTCGGCCGCCGGTTGCTCGGTGCACCTGAACAAGGAGCCGATCATCGAGTACCTCACCAGCAACATCACGCTGCTGAAGTGGATGATCGCCGAGGGTTACCAGGACGCCCGTTCGCTGGCGCGCCGCATCGAGAAGATGGAAGCGTGGCTGGCCAACCCGGAGCTGCTGCAGCCCGACGCCGACGCCGAATACGCCGCCGTCATCGAGATCGACCTGGCCGATATCCACGAGCCGATCGTGGCCTGCCCGAACGATCCGGATGACGTCAAGACGCTGTCGGACGTGGCCGGTGCGGCCATCGACGAAGTGTTCATCGGTTCGTGCATGACCAACATCGGCCACTTCCGTGCGGCGGCCAAGCTGCTGGAAGGCAAGCGCGACATCCCGACCAAGCTGTGGGTGGCCCCGCCGACCAAGATGGATGCTTCGGAGTTGACCAAGGAAGGCCATTACGGCACCTTCGGCACCGCCGGCGCACGCATGGAAATGCCGGGCTGCTCGCTGTGCATGGGCAACCAGGCACAGGTGCGCGAGGGCGCGACGGTGTTCTCGACCTCGACCCGCAACTTCCCGAACCGTCTGGGCCGCAACTCCAACGTGTACCTGGGTTCGGCCGAACTGGCCGCGATCTGCTCGCGTCTGGGTCGCATCCCGACCAAGGAAGAGTACATGGCCGACATCGGCGTGCTGGATGCCAGCAGCAAGGACATCTACCGCTACATGAACTTCGACCAGATCGAGGATTACCAGGACGTGGCCAAGACGGTCGCTGCCTGATGCGGTAGCCATCGACTGTTGGTCGATGGGATTCAACTGAAAACACCCGGCGCAGGCCGGGTGTTTTTTTGTGTGTGCGGTATTGGCCAGGAAAGGCGTTATGGCGCCGCTTCATGCCGTGCGCCCGGTGTCCAGTCCACCGAACCGCTGAAACGTCGGTTGCCGATCAGCAGGTCGCCGCGCCTGCCGATCACGTCCACCTCGAACCACGGCAGACCATCGGCCTGTGCTGGGCGCAGGTACATCTGCTTCTTCGCCCGATTGAACTCGATGTAATAGCGGCGATGGGGCATCGGCTTTGGTGCACCCGTCCAGTCAACCTGCAC
>NZ_JBFULO010000364.1:0-4068 GCF_054049855.1 Stenotrophomonas sp. P5_B8
GTCAGGTACCGCACGCGGCGGTCGATCTCGCCCAACTGCTTCTTGCGGTAGGTGTATTCGGCGTTCTCCGAGCGGTCGCCTTCGGCCGCGGCGGCTGCCAGTGCCTTGACCACGTCCGGGCGGCGCACGCGCCACAGGTCGTCCAGTTCGACTTTCAGCCGCTGGTGACCCTGTGCGGTGATCAGGGCCGTACTCTTTTCCGCAGGGGGACGCCAACGCGACATCAGGTCTGTCTGTGCTCTTGGAAAGGTGCCGCGCCCGACGGCGCGACACGCAGTATCAACGKTTGCCGCCGAAAATACCGCCAAGCAGGCCGCGCACGATCTGGTTGCCCAGCTTGGTACCCACGGTGCGCGTGGTCTGCTTGGCCATGGTCTCGATCATGCCCTGGCGGCGCTTGGTGCCGAAGATCGCATCCTTGATCGACTGGCCGAAGCCGCCTTCCTGCGCCTCGTCCTGCTGACGCGTCCGCGCGGCAGGGGCATCGGCCTGTGCGACCGACTTCTGCGCGCGTTGGGCCAGCAGTTCCGCCGCCGATTCGCGGTTGATCGCAGCGTCGTAGCGCGTGCCGACCGGGCTGCCAGCGCGCACCTGCGCACGTTCGGCCTCGGTGATGGCGCCCATCCGGCAGCGCGGCGGCGCGATCTGGGTCTGTTGCACGGGTGAGGGAATGCCCTTGTCCTGCAGCGTGGACACCAGCGCCTCGCCGGTGCCCAGCTTGGCCAGTACGGCGGCGACATCGAGCTTGGGATTGGGCACGAAGGTTTCCGCTGCGGTCCTTACTGCCTTCTGGTCGCGCGGGGTGAACGCGCGCAACGCATGCTGCACCCGGTTGCCCAGCTGGCCGAGGATGTTGGCCGGCACGTCATCGGGGAACTGCGAGCAGAAGTACACGCCCACGCCCTTGGAGCGGATCAGCCGCACCACCTGCTCGATGCGCTGGACCAGCGCCGGTGGCGCATCGTCGAACAGCAGGTGCGCTTCGTCGAAGATGAAGACCAGCTTGGGCTTGTCCAGATCGCCCACTTCCGGCAGCGTCTCGAACAGTTCGGACAACAGCCATAGCAGGAAGGTCGAATACAGCCGGGGCTTGAGCACCAGCTGGTCGGCGGCAAGGATGCCGATCACGCCACGACCATCGTGGTTGACGCGCATGATGTCGGCCAGTTCCAGCGCCGGCTCGCCGAAGAACGCTTCACCGCCGTCCTGCGACAGGCGCAGCAGCGAACGCTGGATGGCCGCCACGCTCTGCGCACTGACCAGCCCGTATTCGGTGGAGATGTCCTTGCGCTCTTCTGCGACCAGGCCGAGCAGGGCGCGCAGGTCGTCCAGGTCGAGCAGCAGCAGGCCGCGGTCATCGGCCAGCTTGAACACGATGTCGAGCACGCCRGACTGGGTGTCGTTGAGTTCCAGGATGCGCGCCAGCAGGGTCGGGCCCATTTCGCTGACGGTAGTGCGCACCGGGTGGCCGAGCTTGCCGTACAGGTCCCAGAACACCGTCGGGCTGGCGGCAGGCGCGTAATCGGTCACGCCGATCTCGGCGGCGCGCTGCAGCAGCGCCTCGGTGCCCGCGCCGGCCACGGCCAGGCCGGCCACGTCGCCCTTCACATCGGCCAGGAACACCGGCACGCCGATCCGCGAGAAACCTTCGGCCAGGGTCATCAGCGTGACGGTCTTGCCAGTGCCGGTAGCGCCGGCCACCAGGCCGTGGCGGTTGCCCAGGCGGGGTTGCAGGGTCACGGCGATATCGTCGGTGATGCCTTTGCCGAGCAGGATCGGATCCATGGTCAACTCGCTTGTGGAGGTGCTATGTGAATGGGCAGGATTCTAAACGTCGGCGCAGGCCGGGTCGCTTGGCGGGTTGCCCCGATGCAAGCGGCGCGGCTACTCTGCCCCATCTTTCGCACACAGTGCCAAAAATGCCCGTTCCTGTCTTGCTTGTCCGTGGTTGGCCGCTGTTGGCGCTGGCTGCAATGCTGTCATTCGTGCCAGAGGCACATGCCCAGCGGGTTTCCGCGCGTGATCGGGTCAAGGTCGAGGCGCTGGAGCAGCGCATGGCCGCGGCCGAGAAGCGCTACCGCGCCGCGCTGGTGCTGGTGGCCAACGCCGATCCCAAGGGCAAGAACGAAGGCGACGCCGCGCTGGAGGACATGGAGGACGTGATCAGCGCCTGCGTGGCCCAGAAGGGCTGCCAGGTGAGCAACATGCTGCCGGCCTACAAGCGCCTGCTCAAGGACAATGCCGACACCCGCGACAGCGAAGGCGATGAACTGGCCAGCGATGGCGGCCTGCTCGAAGCCGATCCGGACCACACCGGGCCGTTGGCTGCCGACGTGCCTGAGGCGGCACGCGCCGCAGCGCTGCTCAATGACAAGCGCCACGCCTTCGACAGCATGGTCGAGTACAACCCGGCCGTGCAGGCCGGCATCCGCCGCTGGCTGACCGACATGCGCCCGGCGTTGATGACCACCTACGAGAACTACCAGAACCTGCGCGCGGTGATGTGGCCCGAGTGGGAGAAGCGCGGCCTGCCCGAAGCGTTGCTGTTCGGGATCATGGCCAAGGAATCCAACGGCCGCGTGCATGCGTCCTCGCGCGCCGGTGCGGCCGGGCTGATGCAGTTCATGCCCGCCACCGGCCGTCGCTTCGGGCTGGGGCCGGACGGCACCGGCTTTGACACCCGCTTCGACGCGCGCAGTGCCGCCGAGGCCAGTGCCACCTACCTCAACGAACGCATGCGCGAGCTCAACAACAACGTCGAGCTGTCGCTGGCCGGCTACAACGGCGGTGAGGGCCGTGCCGCGCGCGTGTTCAAGCAGAGCGCCGGGCAGAGCTTCTGGACCGACAGCGTCTACAACCAGTTCCCCGGCGAGACCAAGGATTACGTGCCGATGGTGATCGCCGCGGCGTGGATCTACCTGCACCCGCAGCAGTACGGCGTGGAGTTCCCGAAGATCAGCGCGCAGCCGGCCACCATCCGCCTGGCCAAGTCCACCACCATCTACGAGCTGACCATCTGCCTGGGCAGCGCCGGCACCCGCGATGGCTACATGCGCGCGCTGCGCAACCTCAATCCGCGTTACGAAGCCGACGGCTGGATCCCGGCGGGCACCACGATCAACGCCACCACCCGCATCGCCGGGCTGTACAACCGCTATTGCGTGAGCGGCCCGCGCGCCGATCTGGCCCGTACGCTGATCACCGCCGACCTCAACGCGGCGATCGTGCGCCCGAGCGTGGCCAGCTATACCGGCAACGTGGCGGTGGGCAGTGTGGTGCCGGTGACGCAGGTCCAGGCCAGTGCAGTGGCGGCCACGCCGATCGCACCGGTGGCCACCCCGGCCGCCAAGCCCAAGGCCAAGGCCAAGCCGGTACGCAGCCACAAGGTGGGCAAGGGCCAGACGCTGGGCGCGATCGCCGACAAGTTCCAGTGCGACGTGCGTGAACTGGCGCGCGCCAACGGGCTCAAGGCCCCGGCGTACGCGCTCAAGCAGGGCCAGGTGCTCAAGCTGCAGGGCTGCGACAGGTAAGCGCGGGCCGGATCGGGTAGGCTGCCGGCATCACGCCTGCGGCCCCCGCGCCACAGCACATCCATCGCCGGCCGTGGCGTTTCGCCGCGGCCCTCAGGTACACGCATACAGGACAGCAAGATGGATATCACCGCGATCAACGAGATGTTCGCCAACATCCGCGAGAACACCGATTGGGACCTCAACGGCCCGATGCTGTGGGGCTACTTCTTCGTCAACACCACGCCGGAGCCGCTGACCGGCCTGTCGGAAAAGCTGGTCGAGCTGGGCTACACGCTGGTGGAGATCTTCGAGCCGGACCTGGAAGAAGGCGAAGCGCCGTATCACGTGCTGCACGTGGAGCGCGCCGAAGTGCACACCGAGGCCTCGCTGGACGCCCGCAACCACGAGCTGCAGGCCCTGGCCGAAGCCAATGGCGTGGAAGACTACGACGGCATGGATGTGGGCCCGGTCGAGATCTGACCGCAGCGGACCGCGTCCCACAAAAAACGCCCCGATTTCCCGGGGCGTTTTTCGTGGGCGCGAGCCCCGGTAGTGG
>NZ_JBFULO010000365.1:0-4036 GCF_054049855.1 Stenotrophomonas sp. P5_B8
GCTCCAGGCAATCCCCAACGGCACGTATAGCCGGCCAGCGGCCGGCACTACCTTACGGCGACAGGTTAGGCGCGTGCTGTCAACGCCTTCCCCCCGCCGCCCGGCGTTGCCACAATCGGGTCTTTCCGTACTGCGGCTCCGGCCGGAAGCAATGCCTGACATCAAGCTCGCCCAGCAGATCGCCCAGACCATCGCCGATGAAATCGGTGCCCAGCCAGCCCAGGCACGTGCCGCCATCGCCCTGTTGGACGAAGGCGCCAGCGTCCCGTTCATCGCCCGCTACCGCAAGGAAGTCACCGGCGGCCTGGACGACACCCAGCTACGCAACCTGGAAAGCCGCCTGACTTACCTGCGCGAGCTGGAAGACCGCCGCGCCGCGGTGCTGTCCAGCATCGAAGAGCAGGGCAAACTCAGCCACGAACTACGCAACGAGATCCTCGGTGCGGACACCAAGTCGCGGCTGGAGGATCTGTACCTGCCGTACAAGCCCAAGCGCCGCACCCGTGCGCAGATCGCGCGCGAAGCCGGGCTGGAGCCGCTGGCCGATGGCCTGCTGGCCGATCCGGGCCTGGATCCGCAGGTATTCGGTGCCACCTTCGTCGATGCCGACAAGGGCGTGGCCGACACCAAGGCCGCGCTGGAAGGCGCCCGCGCGATCCTGATGGAGCGCTGGGGCGAAGATGCCGCGCTGGTCRGCGAACTGCGTACCTGGCTGGGCGAGAACGGGGTGATCCGGGCGCGCGTGGCCGAGGGCAAGGAAGAGCAGGGCGCCAAGTACCGCGATTACTTCGAACACGCCGAATCGCTGGCGAAGATTCCCTCGCACCGCCTGCTGGCGCTGTTCCGCGCGCGGCGCGAGGAAATCCTGTTCCTGGAACTGGACCCCGGCCCCGACGCCGAGGCCGGTCACCAATACGGCGAAGGCCGGGTGGCCCACAACGCCGGCATCCGCGACGCAGGYCGGCCCGGCGACCGCTGGCTGCTGGATGCGTGCCGCATGACCTGGCGCGCCAAGCTGCACATGCACCTCCTGCTGGATCTGTTCAACCAGGCCCGCGAGAAGGCCGAGGCCGAGGCGATCGCGGTGTTTGGCGACAATCTCAAGGACCTGCTGCTGTCCGCACCGGCTGGCCCCAAGGCGGTGCTCGGCCTGGACCCGGGTATCCGCACCGGCTGCAAGATCGCCGTGGTCGATGCGACCGGCAAGCTGGTGGCCACCGACACCATTTACCCGCACGAACCGCGCCGCCAGTGGGACCAGTCGCTGCACACCCTCAAACAGCTGTGCGTGCAGCACAACGTGGATCTGATCGCGATCGGCAACGGCACCGCCAGCCGCGAAACCGACAAGCTGGCCGGTGAGGTGATCAAGGCACTGGGTGATACGAAGGTGCAGAAGATCGTGGTCAGCGAGGCCGGTGCATCGGTGTACTCGGCTTCGGAATTCGCGGCCAGGGAATTCCCGAACCTGGACGTGTCCATCCGCGGCGCGGTGTCGATCGCCCGCCGCCTGCAGGACCCGCTGGCCGAACTGGTCAAGATCGATCCGAAGGCGATCGGCGTTGGCCAGTACCAGCACGACGTGGACCAGTACCGGTTGGCGCGCGCGCTGGATGCGCGCGTGGAGGACTGCGTCAACGCGGTGGGCGTGCACGTCAATACTGCGTCGGCCGCGCTGCTGTCGCGGGTATCCGGGCTGTCCTCGACCGTGGCCGAGAACATCGTCCGCCATCGCGATGACAACGGTCCGTTCAAGCGCCGCAAGGACCTGCTCAAGGTGCCGCGGCTGGGCGACAAGACCTTCGAACAGTGCGCCGGCTTCCTGCGCATCGCCGATGGTGACCAGCCGCTGGACGCCTCCTCGGTGCATCCCGAAGCCTACCCGGTGGTCGAGCGCATCGTGGCCGCCACCGCGCGCCCGATCAAGGCGCTGATCGGCGATGGCAGCTTCCTGCGCGGGCTCAAGGCCGAGCAGTTCACCGACGCCACCTTCGGCGTGCCGACCGTGCGTGACATCCTCAAGGAACTGGAAAAGCCGGGCCGCGATCCACGCCCCGAGTTCAAGGCCGCGCGCTTCGCCGATGGCGTGGAAGAGCTCAAGGACCTCAAGGTCGGGATGATCCTGGAAGGCGTGGTCAGCAACGTGGCCGCGTTCGGTGCCTTCGTCGACATCGGCGTGCACCAGGATGGTCTGATCCACATCTCGGCGCTGTCGGATACCTACGTCAAGGATCCGCGCGACGTGGTCAAGGCCGGCGACATCGTCAAGGTCAAGGTGCTGGAGGTGGACGTGGCGCGCAAGCGCATCGCCCTGACCCGGCGCCTGGATGACACCCCGGCCCCGGCCAAGGCCCCCGGCGAGCGTGATGCGCGCCCGGCCGGCGGCGGCCGTCGGGATGCGGGCGGTGGCGGTGGCCAGCGCAATGGGGGCCGTGGCGCCCCCGCCGGGCCGCGTCCGGGCAGCGCCACGCCGCCGGCCAACAATGCCCTGGCCGACGCCTTCGCCCGCGCCAAACGGGGCGGCTGAGCCGGCGGCGGGTCCAGAGCGGGGACGCTTTCGGGCGGCCCCGGGCCTGTCTGGACCGATGGCACTTCTGGTTTCACCCGGCTTTGTTCACACTTCGCCTTCAATGCCCGTAGCTTGGGCAGGCGGGGAGGCCGTATGACCAGGGACCTGACAAGGCGGACCGACGCACGACGCCACACGGCGCCGTGCGCGTGGCCGTGCCCATGAGCCGCCGCGACCCCGCGACCGAACACAGCATCGACGCGGCGCTGCGCGACATCACCGAGCAGCACCGCCGGCTGGAGATGATCATCGAAGGTACCGCCGCCGGCACCTGGGAGTGGAACATCCAGGCCGGTCAGATGCGGATCAACGAGCGCTGGGCGCAGATTGTCGGTTACACCCGCGACGAACTGGCGCCGATCACCCCGGAGACCTTCTTCCGTCTGGTTCACCCCGATGACCTCGGCAAGTCCAACGCGCTGTTGCACGACCACTTGGAAGGCCGGTCGGCGCACTACGACAGCCTGTGCCGCATGCGCCACAAGGACGGGCACTGGATCTGGGTGCAGGACCGCGGCCGCGTCTACGAGTGGGACGCGCAGGGCCGCCCGTTGTGGATGGCTGGCGCGCATGCCGATGTGACCGACCTGCAGAACGCGCGCCAGGATGCGGCCAACATGCGCCAGCGCCTGCAGGCGGTGGTGGATGCGTCCGACGAAGTGGCGGTGATCGCCACCGATGTGGACGGCGTGGTCAACCTGTTCAACACCGGCGCGCAGAAGTTGCTGGGCTATCGAGCGGACGAAGTGATCGGCCGAGTCAACCCGAGCCTGTTCCATGATGTGGCGGAAATGCAGGCCTACCTGCAGCCCGAAGCCGATGCGGACGGGCGCCTGCCGACCGTTTTCGAGGCGCTTACCGCGCGCGCCGCGCAGGGTACCTGGTCGCACCAGTGGACCTTCGTGCGCAAGGACGGGCAGCGCCGCCAGGTGCGCCTGTCGATCAGTCCGCTGGACTGCGCCGGCGGCAACCGCATCGGGTATGTCGGCATGGCGGTGGACATCACTCCGATGCTGGAAGTGCGCGAGCAGGCTTACCTGGCCGCGGAGAAATTCGCCGGAGCGTTTTCCTCGGCCGCGCTGGGCATGGCGCTGGTGTCGCTGGAAGGCCGCTGGCTGGACGTCAACGACGCGCTGTGCGGCATTCTCGGCTATACCCGCGCCGAGCTGCTGGAGATCGATTTCCAGACCCTCACCCACGCCGATGACCTGCACACCGACCTGGCCCTGGTCGGGGATCTGCTGGCGGGGCGTCGCGACCATTACCACATGGACAAACGCTACCTGGGCAAGGCCGGCAACATCGTCTGGGGACGGTTGTCGGTGTCGCTGGTGCGCGCCGAAAACGGCGAACCGCTGCATTTCGTCTCGCAGATCCAGGACGTCACCGCCCAGCGCCAGAGCGGCCAGCAACTGCGCGAGTCCGAACAGCGCACCCGCATCACCCTGGATGCGGTGGCCGACATGG
>NZ_JBFULO010000366.1:0-4021 GCF_054049855.1 Stenotrophomonas sp. P5_B8
GTCGACGCTGGCGATGGGCAGGTAATCGTCCTGCAGCGACTGCCTGCTGGTCACATCGGCCCAGCTCAGCAGCTTCTTGCCGTCCACCAGCACGAACGGCTCGACGCTGAAGCTGGCCTTGGCCACTTCCAGCGCGCCGTCTTCGCCGATCAATGCCTGTTCGCGGCCACCATCCAGGCCCAGTAGCGTCCAGTACGGCTGTTCGCCGCTGAAACCGCGCGGCACCGAACCGCGTGGCAGGTCGGCACCGACCGAGCGGATGAAGTCATTGGGGGTGTCGGCGAAATCCAGCGGTTTCAGGCTGATATCGCGGATGCCGTAGCGCCAGCTGGGGCCGCCCTTGAGGTCGAAACGCAGGTAGCGCGCCTCGGTATCGGGCAGCGCCAGCCAGTCGCGGTCACCACCGCCACCGACCACCTCGCGCACTTCCTTCCAGCTACGGCCATCCTGCGAGGTGCGCACCACGTACCGGGTGGCTTCCAGTCCCGGCAGCCACTGGATGACCGCACCGCCGAACTCGCGCACCTTGTGCAGGTCCAGGCTGATGGTCTGCTCGGCCACGCCGCCGCTGATCCACACCGTGTCCGGTTTGCCGTCGGCGATGCGGCTCTGCAGTGCGGTGGCGGTGTCGGCGATCACCGACGGCGTCAACGCCGAGGTATCCATCGGCGGCAGGCCCTGCAGGGTCAAGCGGTCGAAGCACACCGTGCCCTTGCCGCCCACCTTGCTGTAAATCGTGAATTCGATCGCGGCGCTGCGGGCGAGCGTGGTTTCCTTGGACGGCCCCCAGGCCTTCTCGATCTGGCGCGCGCGGTACTGCGCGCTGCTCCACGCCTTGGGGAAGGTGTAGCCGGGCCGGTTGACCCACCACACGTTGTCACCGCTGGCGTCGATCAGCTTGAACTGCAGGTCGTTGGACGGGGAGTCGCCGCGCAGCTGCAGGCCGAACTGGTAGTTGGCCGGGTACTCGATGCCCAGCTCGCGGCGGATGCCGACGTAGCCGGAAACGTCGTGAAAATCGTAGTCCACGCACAGCGCGCGCCCGCCGCCACTGCCGACCACGCTGCGCAGCGAACCGCTGACCTGGTCGGACACCACCAGCTTCCACGGACTCATGTCGTCGAAGCTGTCCAGCACCTTCGGTGCCGGCAACGCTGCCGGCGCGGCGGCCGGGGCCGCCATCGACCACATCAGCCCAAGACCCAGACCCACCGCGACGACGGCATGTTTCACCCTTTGACACTCCCCAGCAGCAGACCTTGGATGTAGTAACGCTGCAATGCCAGGAACAGCAGCAGCACCGGCACCACCGTGACCACCGCACCGGCCATCATCATCTCCACGTCCATGATGTGTTCGCGCGACAGGGTGGCCAGGGCGACTGGCAGAGTGTAGTGCTCCTGGTCGGTCAGCACGATCAACGGCCACATGAAATCGTTCCAGGCGCCCATGAAGGTGAAGATCGACAGCGTTACCAGCACCGGCTTGAGCATCGGCAGCACGATCTGGAAGAAGATGCGCATCTCCCCTGCCCCGTCCATGCGCGCCGCTTCCAGCAGCTCATCGGGGATCGAGCGTGCGTACTGGCGCACCAGGAAGATGCCGAACACGCTGGCCAACGCCGGCACGACCACGCCGCCGAAGCTGTTGACCAGGCCCAGCTGCTTCATCAGCAGGAACAGCGGCAGCATCGCCACCTGCGCCGGAATCACCAGCGCCGCCAGCAGCACCTGGAAGATGCGCTCGCGGCCGGCGAAACGCAGCTTGGCGAACGCATAGCCAGCCATGGTGTTGAGCAGCAGCGAGCCCAGCGTGATCGCCAGCGACACGCCCAGGCTGTTGATGAAGTTGTTGCCCATGCCGGTGCGCGCGAACAACTCGTGGTAGTTCGCGGTGGTCACCGAGGACGGCAGCAGCGGCGGCGGGAAATGCGCCGCCTCGCCAGTGGGCATGAACGACACCGACAGCATCCACAGCAACGGCGCCAGGCTGACCAGCGCCAGCACGGTCAGGCCCCCATTGATCCACCATGCATGCCAGCGCGACTGGCCGATTTCACGACTCATACCAACTGCCTCTTGCGGCCGAAACGCAGCATGACGCTGGTGACGGCCAGGATGATCAGGAACAGCAGGAACGCCACCGCGGAGGCACGCCCCAGGTTCCACCACTTGAAGCCTTCTTCGAACATGAAATACAGCACGCTGACGGTGCTCTGCAGTGGGTCGCCGCGGGTCATCACGTAGGGCTCGGCGAACAGCTGGAAGTAGCCGGACACGGTAATCACCCCGACCACCAGCAGCACCGGGCCGAGCATCGGCAGGGTGATGTGCAGGAACTGCTTCCAGCGCGAGGCGCCGTCGATGCGCGCGGCCTCGTACAGGTCATGCGGGATCGCCTGCAGGCCGGCCAGGAAGATCACCATGTTGTAGCCGAAGTTCTTCCACACCGCGAACAGCATGATGGTCGGCATGGCCCAGTTGGGATCGCCCAGCCAGTCGATCGGGCTGATCCCGAGGTGGCCCAGGCCGTAGTTCACCAGACCGTAGCTGGTATGGAACAGGTAGCGCCAGATCACCGCCACCGCCACCAGCGTGGTCACCACCGGGGCGAACAGCGCGGTGCGGAACAGCGCCTTGAAGCGCGCGGCCGGGGCGTTGAGCAGGATCGCCGCACCCAGCGACACCGCGATCGACATCGGCACGCCGACGATCACGAAGTAGGTGGTGTTCCACAGCGACTTCCAGAACATCGGGGTCTGCAGCAGGTCGATGTAGTTGCCCAGCCCGACGAAGCGCAGGTTGCCCCCGTCGGCCAGGGAGTACAGGTCGAAGTCGGTGATGCTCAGTGCCAGCGCCGAGAACACCGGGAGGCCGAAGAACACGCCGATGACCAGGATGGCCGGGCCGGCGAACATCCAGCCGGCGAGCGAACGCTGCTTCATTGCGCCGCCCCCACTGCGCTGGAATGCACGCCGGTACCGGCGGCCTTCTCCTGCGCATCGCGTTCATGCATCCAACGGCGCTTGGCGAGGACCTTGTCCACGCGCTTGTCCAGTTCCTTCACTGCCACATCCTGGTCGAGGCCACCACGCACCACCTGTTCGGTGATGATCCGCATTTCCTGCACGATCCGCTCCCACTCCAGCACCTTCGGCGTGGGCTTGACGCGTTCCAGCTGGTCGCGGAACGGCTGCGCCAGCGGGTCATTGGCCAGCGAGGGGTATTCCCAGGTGCTGCGCCGCGGCGGCAGGTCGCCGATGATGGAATGGAAACGTTCCTGGATCGCCGGGCGCGACAGGAATTCGATCAGCTTCCACGACGCTTCCTTCTGTTGCGAGGAGCGGAAGATCACCAGGCTGGTGCCACCGGCGATGCCTGCGCCCGGGCCGTCCGGACCCGGCAGTGCGGCGGTGCCCCACTTGCCTTCCAGTTCCTTGGGCTGCAGCTTCTTGAACTCGCGGATATTCCACGGGCCGGACAGGTAGAACACGTTGAAGCCGCGGAAGAACTCATCCCACACGTTGGAGATCTGCGTCTCGGACATGCGCGGTGCCCAGCCCTGGGCGAACATGTTTTCGTAGAAGCCCAACGTCTTGCGGAAGCCCGGGCTGCTGAAATTGCCGCGGGTGTCGTCATCGCGCAGCAGCGGGTCGGGCTGCTGCAGGGCGAAGGACAGCTGCTGCTCGAACTCGTTGATCGGCATCAGCACCGCATAGCGCTTGGGCCCCTGCATCTTCTTGATGGCCGCCATCATCTCGTTCCACTCCGCCCAGGTGCGCGGGGGGTGGTCGTAGCCGGCCTGGGCCAGCAGGTCCTTGCGGTAGTACAGCAGGCGCGTATCGACATACCACGGCACCCCGACCAGCTCGTCATGCACGACGTTGGTGTCCCAGATGCCCTGGAAGTAGTCGGCCGGATCCACCACCTTGGACTGGGCCACGTACGGCTGCAGCGGCACCAACGTGTTGAGCTCGGCGAACTCGGGGATCCAGGTATTGCCGAGCTGGCACACGTCCGGC
>NZ_JBFULO010000367.1:0-3997 GCF_054049855.1 Stenotrophomonas sp. P5_B8
GACGCTGCCGCTGGAGCTGCGTGTGCAGCTGGCGCGCGAGGCCCTGGGGCACAATCGCAACGTGGAAGTGATCGGTTTCGATACGCTGCTGGCGCATTTCGTGCGCTCGGTGCATGGCGGGGTGCTGCTGCGCGGCCTGCGCGCGGTGTCCGATTTCGAATACGAATTCCAGATGGCGAGCATGAACCGTCATCTGATCCCCGAGGTCGAGACCCTGTTCCTGACCCCGGCCGAGCAGCACAGCTTCATTTCGTCTTCGCTGGTCCGCGAGATCGCCCGCCTGGGCGGCGACGTGTCCGGCTTCGTGCCGGCCTCGGTGCTCGAGGCGCTGCGCAAGGTCCGCGAAGCGAAGTCGGGCCAGTCGTAAAAACCCGTCAGACCCATACATACCAAGAATCACCAAGGGAGGAATTCCATGAACAACACCATGCGTGCCATGTTGATCGCGTCGTTCGCGCTGGCCTTCACCGCCTGCAAGAAGGAAGAGGCCGCTCCGGTTGCCGAAGCCCAGCAGGCGCTGGTCGCCCCGGACGCCAATGACGACGCCGGCTGGAAGAAGTACCTGCAGGCCGTGGCCGTGCAGAACATGGGCAACATCACCAACAGCCCGTTCCTGTACTACCTCTCGCCGGAGTCCGATCCGGAGTTCGCCGCCAAGTACGAGCGCCAGGTTGAAAGCGCCACCCAGGCCGTCGCGCGCGGCATCCAGCCGGGCAACATGCTGGCCTTCGGTTCGTCGGCTTCCTCGAAGATGGCCGACATGATCCAGGCCGTGTTCAAGGACGTGCCGGCCGACTCGATGAAGGGTGTGCGCGTGGTGTTCATCGGCAAGGCCGCTGACAACGCCCGCGTGCAGTCCATCGTGCAGCCGACCGGCGCCGAGTACATCTTCGTAGAAGCCAAGTAACCCGTGCAGTGGCGGCCGCGCCTGTGGCGTGGCCCGGGCGGCTTCTTCCGGGAAGCCGTCGATGACCGGCCTGCGCCACGGCGCGGGTCGGTCCTCATCCGCCGGCGTGGGCGTGGAGTAACGCCATGTCGCTGAAAATCAATGAGCTCTGCGTCAACTGTGACGTGTGTGAGCCCGCCTGTCCCAACCAGGCCATCTCGATGGGTGAAACCATCTACGTGATCGATCCGGCCCGCTGCACCGAGTGCGTGGGACATTTCGACGAACCCCAGTGCGTGGTCGTCTGCCCGGTGGAATGCATCGATCCCGATCCGGACATCCCGGAAACCCAGGACGCCCTGCTGGCGAAGCTGTACGGTCTGCAGCGCGACCATCCCGAACTTTATGCGGAGCCCCCATCCGAATGAATACGTTGTCGCGTCGTTGGTTGCTGTTCGTCCTGTTGTGGTCCCCGGTGGCATGGTCGGCCGCACCGGCGCAGGGTTCCCTGGCCAGTCATCCCGACGGTGCGGCGATCGCCAGCGGTCACCACCTGGCCACCGAGGCCGGCATGGAGATCCTGGCCAAGGGCGGCAACGCCTTCGATGCGGCGGTGGCGGTGTCCTCGACGCTGGCCGTGGTCGAGCCGATCAGCTCCGGGCTGGGCGGCGGCGGTTTCTTCCTCCTGCACGATGCAGCCACCGGCAAGGATGTGATGCTGGACGCGCGCGAGACCGCGCCGCAGTCGGCCAATGAAGCGGCGTTCCTGGACAAAAAGGGCGAGCTGGACCGCGACCGCTCGGTCAACGGTCCATGGTCGGCGGGCATCCCGGGCCTGCCGGCAGCGCTGGTGGAGCTGTCCAGCAAGCACGGCAAGCTGCCGCTGCGGACCTCGCTGGGCCCGGCGATCCGTGTCGCCAGTGAAGGCTTCCCGGTGTACGCGCGCATGGCCAAGGGCTACGCCTCGCGCCGTGAGGTGATGGAGCGCTACCCCGGGACCCGCGAGGTGTACCTGCGCAATGGCAAGCCGATCGCAGWGGGCGATGTGTTCCGCCAGCCGGAACTGGCAGCGACGATGGAGCGGCTGGCCGCGCAGGGGTTCGATGGGTTCTATCGCGGCCAGACCGGCAAGGCCCTGTTGGCCGGCGTGAAGCAGGCCGGCGGCCGCTGGACCGCCGAGGAGCTGGCCGGTTACCGGGTCAAGCTGCGCGAACCGATCGTGTTCAACTACCGTGACTGGAAGATCACCACCGCCTCGCCGCCGTCCTCTGGTGGCATCGCGCTGGCGGCGATGTTGCAGATCCTGGAAGGTTGGGACCTGAAGTCGATGGATGAAGCGCACCGTACCCACCTGGTGGTGGAAGCGATGCGCCGCGCCTACCGCGATCGCACCTTCTTCCTGGGCGATCCGGACTTCGTGCAGATTCCGCAGAAGGTGCTGACCAGCAAGGATTACGCGCAGGGCCTGCGGGCGACCATCCATCCGGAAAAGGCCACGCCGAGCGACCTGCTGTCGGGCAATCCGACCCCGCTGGAAGACGATGAGACCACCCACTTCTCCATCATCGACCGCGACGGCAACCGTGTCGGCGCAACCCAGACGGTGAACCTGCTGTACGGCTCGGGGCTGATTCCCRAGGGCACCGGCGTGCTGCTCAACAACGAAATGGACGACTTCGCACTGAAGCCGGGCACCCCCAACGCGTTCGGGGTGATGGGCTATGCGGCCAACGCGCCGAAGCCGGGCAAGCGCATGCTCAGCTCGATGACCCCGACCTTCATGGAGTCGCCGGACAAGGTGGTGGTGCTGGGCACGCCGGGCGGCAGCCGCATCATCACCATGGTGCTGCTGGGCATCCTCGGCTACGACGACGGCCTGAGCGCGCAGCAGGTGGCCGCATTGCCGCGCTACCACCACCAGTGGCTGCCGGACGAAATCTCGGCCGAAACCGGTGCGCTGGCGGTGGACACCATCAAGCAGCTGCAGGCGATGGGCCACAAGATCGAACTGCCCGGCGACAGCGCCGAAGGCGGCCGCGGTTCCAGCCACGTGTGGGGCAACCTGCAGACGGTGGAGTGGGACCGCCGCAGCAACGTGCTCAGCGGCGGCAGCGATCCGCGCAACCCGGTGGGCAGCGCGGCGGTGACCCCGGCCGCTGGCCGCTGAACCCGGCCGCTGTCCATGCGTTCGAGACCCCGCCGCCCGGCGGGGTTTTTCGTTATGGGCGCCTAGCGAATATTTAACGCGCCGCGCCGGATAATTTGCCGATGAAACTATGGTCGATACGCGGCAACACACAGAAGCTGGACGGCGGTGCGATGTTCGGCAATGCGCCGCGGACGGTCTGGGAAAAATGGGCGGCGCCGGACGATCTGAACCRGATCGAGCTGGCCTGCCGGGCGCTGCTGGCCAGCCCGCTGGCCGGTAAGACCGTGCTGTTTGAAACCGGTATCGGCGCATTCTTCGAGCCGAAACTGCGCGAACGCTACGGCGTGCAGGAACCGCGCCACGTGCTGATGGAATCCCTGCGCGAGGCCGGCTTCGAGCATGAGGACATCGACGTGGTGGTGCTGAGCCACCTGCACTTCGACCACGCCGGCGGCCTGCTGGCGCAGTGGAGCGAAGGCCGAGAGCCTGAACTGCTGTTCCCCAACGCGACGTTCCTGGTGGGTGCCGAACACTGGCAACGCGCCCTGCAACCACACCCGCGCGACCGGGCCAGCTTCATTCCGGAGCTGCCCGCGCTGCTGCAGGCCAGTGGACGCCTGGAGATCGTGGACGGGCCGTATTCGAAGGCGCTCGGCAACAGCGTGCGTTTCAGCTTCAGCGACGGACACACCCCGGGCCTGATGCTGGCCGAGATCGTCGGCCCCGAGCAGGCCGACGGCCAGGCACGGGGCGGCGTGGTGTTCTGTGCGGACCTGATTCCCGGCCGTTCGTGGGTGCACGTGCCGATCACCATGGGCTACGACCGCAACGCGGAATTGCTGATCGACGAAAAGCGCAGCTTCCTGGAAGACAAACTGGCGCGCAACGTGCACCTGTTCTTTACCCACGACCCGCAGTGCGCGCTGGCGCAGGTGGCCCGCGATGAGAAGGGTCGCTTCGGC
>NZ_JBFULO010000368.1:0-3953 GCF_054049855.1 Stenotrophomonas sp. P5_B8
TCAGCGAGCTGCGCGATGAGTCCGACAAGGACGGCATGCGCATCTTCATCGAGATCAAGCGCGGCGAGTCGGCGGAAGTTGTGTTGAACAACCTCTACCAGCAGACCCAGATGGAGTCGGTGTTCGGCATCAACATGGTGGCGCTGGTCGATGGCCGCCCGCAGTTGATGAACCTCAAGCAGATGCTCGAGGCGTTCGTTCGCCACCGCCGCGAAGTGGTTACCCGGCGCACCGTGTTCGAGCTGCGCAAGGCGCGTGCCCGTGCGCACGTGCTGGAAGGCCTGACCGTCGCGCTGGCCAACATCGACGAGATGATCGAACTGATCAAGACCTCGCCCAACCCCACCGAGGCGCGCGAACGCATGCTCGCCCGTCTGTGGGAACCGGGCCTGGTCGGGTCGATGCTCGGTGCCGCCGGTGCCGAAGCCTCGCGTCCGGATGACCTGCCCAAGGGCGTGGGCCTGATCGAAGGCGGCTACCGGCTGACCGAAATCCAGGCCACCCAGATCCTGGAAATGCGCCTGCACCGCCTCACCGGGCTGGAGCAGGAGCGCCTGACCGATGAGTACAAGCTGCTGCTGGAAACCATCGCCGGGCTGATTCACATCCTGGAAGATCCGGATCGCCTGCTGCAGGTGATCCGCGAAGAGCTGATCAACGTGCGGACCGAGTTCGGCGACGAGCGCCGCACCGAAATCCGCCACAGCGAAGAAGACCTGGACATCCTCGACCTGATCGCCCCGGAAGACGTGGTGGTCACGCTGTCGCATGCCGGCTACGTCAAGCGCCAGCCGGTCAGTGCCTACCGCGCACAGCGTCGCGGTGGCCGTGGCCGCAGCGCGGCGTCGACCAAGGAAGAGGATTTCATCGAGCAGTTGTGGCTGGTCAACACCCACGACACCCTGCTGACCTTCACCAGCGCCGGCAAGGTGTTCTGGCTGCCGGTCCATCAGTTGCCCGAAGCCGGTTCCAACGCGCGTGGCCGTCCGATCATCAACTGGATTCCGCTGGAACCCGGTGAGCGGGTGCAGGCAGTGCTGCCGGTGCGCGAGTACGCCGAACGCCAGTTCGTGTTCTTCGCTACCCGCAACGGCACGGTCAAGAAGACCCCGCTCAGCGAGTTCGCCTTCCGCCTGGCGCGCGGCAAGATCGCGATCAACCTGGACGAAGGCGATGCGCTGGTCGGCGTTGGCATGACCGATGGCGACCGCGACATCCTGCTGTTCGCCTCCAACGGCAAGACCGTGCGCTTTGCCGAGGACAAGGTCCGCTCGATGGGCCGTACCGCCACCGGCGTGCGCGGCATCAAGATGGCCAAGGGCGAGGAAGTGGTCAGCCTGATCGTGGCCGAGAGTGCCGGCGGCAACGAGGACGAGACCGAGGATGACGGCAACGTCGAAGACGTCGTGATCGAAAACGGCGACGCCGTGATCGAGAACGGTGCCGATGACGACAGCGTGCTGTACATCCTCACCGCCACCGAAAACGGCTACGGCAAGCGCACCCCGCTGCCGGATTACCCGCGCAAGGGCCGTGGCACGCAGGGCGTGATCGGCATCCAGACCACCGAGCGCAACGGCAAGCTGGTCAGCGCGGTGCTGATGGGCGCGGCCGACGAAGTGCYGTTGATCTCCGACGGCGGCACCCTGGTGCGTACCCGTGGTTCGGAAATCAGCCGCGTGGGCCGTAACACCCAGGGCGTGACCCTGATCCGTCTGTCCAAGGACGAGAAGCTCCAGGCGGTCGAACGCATGGATGCCTCGATCGAAGACGACGAGGCGGTGGTGGATGGGGTGGCGGCCGTGGCCGACGTCGCGCCGGATACCGCAGCGCCGACCAGCGACGAGACGCCGCAGGGCTGATCTTCGCCAACAGCGCAGTGCCACGACGACGCCGGCCTTGTGCCGGCGTCGTCATGTGCGGCGGTTGTGGCCCGCAGGTTGCCGATCATGGCGGCCTGCTGAAAGAACGCATGCACTTCACGGCGACGGTGGGATAACGGCTCCCGAACCAGCGGACAACTGCGTCCGCGATGGCATTCCACCAATGGCCGGGCCCCGTCCCGGCCGCCTTGATTGGAGACCACGATGTCCGCCTCCGCCGTCACACCCCCCGAACCGACCGCCACTGTCCGGCGCACGCGCCACGGACTGATCACTCTCCTGTCGATCGTGCTGGTCCTGCTTGGCCTGGTGCTGGGCGGTCTGGGCGCGTGGCTGGCCGGCCTCGGCGGCTCCTGGTACTACGTGCTGGCCGGTATCGGGCTGCTGGTGTCCGGCGTGCTGCTGTGGGGCAATCGGCGTGCCGGCGCGCTGTGGTTCGGCCTGGTCTTCCTAGGTACGCTGCTGTGGACATGGTGGGAATCCGGCGGCGATTACTGGCGCTGGGTGCCGCGGCTGGGCCTGATCGTCGGCATCGGTTTCGTGCTGTCGCTGCTGCTGCCCACGCTGGACCGCCCGGTATCGCGCAAACTGTCGCGCAGCCTCGCCGGTGTGCTGGCGGTGGTGTTCGTGGCGGCGTTCGTGCTGGCCTTCGTGCCCCACGGCATCACCGCCGCCGAGGGCGACTTCCCCGATGCGATGACCAGCACCGGGCTGGCGCCCACATCTGATGCGCCACTGCAACCGGCCGACAAGCCGGCTGACGGCGACTGGGCGGCGTACGGTCGCAACAACGCCGCCACCCGGTTCTCGCCGCTGCAGCAGATCACCCCGGACAACGTAGGCAAGCTCGAGCAGGCCTGGCTGTTCCGCACCGGCGACCTGCCCGAAAAGCGCTGGGGCGCGGAGACCACGCCGCTCAAGGTCGGTGACAGCCTGTACCTGTGCACCGCGCGCAACCAGCTGGTGGCGCTCAATGCCGCCGACGGCACCGAGCGCTGGCGCTTCGACCCGAAGATCAAAGACAAGTCGATTCCGTACACGGCCGCGTGCCGTGGCGTGTCGTACTACGAGGTGCCGGCCACCGCACAGGCCAGCGCCGATGCCGACGTCGCCGCCGACCTGGCCAATGCCGCACCAGGCGTACCGGTGCTTACCCAATTGCCGCGCGGTGCCTGCTCGGCGCGCATCATCGAAGGCACCCTCGATGGCCGCCTGATCGCGGTGGATGCCGCCACCGGCAAGCCATGCGCCGGCTTCGGCAACAACGGCCAGGTCGACATCACCCTGGGCATGGGCGACAGCCCGGCCGGCTATGTGTCCATCACCTCACCGCCGGCAATCGTGCAGGGCGTGATCGTCACCGGCCACCAGGTGCTCGATGGCCAGCGTCGCGATGCGCCGTCCGGCGTGATCCAGGCCTATGACGCCGTCACCGGCAAGCTGCGCTGGGCGTGGGACATGGACCAGCCGGAACTGACCGGCCTGCCCGCGCAGGGCAAGACCTACACGCGCGGTACGCCGAACATGTGGACCACCGCCACCGGCGATGACCAGCTTGGCCTGGTCTACCTGCCGATGGGCAATTCGGCCGGCGATTACTGGAGTGGCTCGCGCACCGAAAACCAGAACAAGTACGCCACCTCGCTGGTGGCCATCGACGTCAACACCGGCAAGCCGGTCTGGCATTTCCAGGCCGTGCGCAAGGACGTGTGGGACTACGACATGGGCTCGCAGGCAACCCTGATCGATTACCCGACCGCCGCCGGCAAGGTGCCCGCGCTGCTGCTGCCGACCAAGCAGGGCGACATGTACGTGCTCGACCGCCGCACCGGCCAGCTGCTGACCCCGGCCGAGGAGCGCAAGGTGCCCACCGGCGGCGTCGAACCCGACCAGCGCTCGCCGRCCCAGCTGTTCTCGCTGTACCACACGCTGCGCAAGCCGGACCTTACCGAGCGTGACATGTGGGGTATCACCCCGATCGACCAGCTGGTGTGCCGCATCCAGTTCCGCAAGGCCAGCTACCAGGGGTTCTATACCCCGCCGGAAGCCGATCGTCATTCCATCGAATAC
>NZ_JBFULO010000369.1:0-3948 GCF_054049855.1 Stenotrophomonas sp. P5_B8
GACCAGGTCTACCGCACCGGCCAGCCGTATACCGGCAGCGAAGTCATCTACGATGCGCCGCTGGCGACCGATCCGTCCAGCGGCCGACGCCAGCTGGACATCGTGTTCCAGCCGGTGCTGGGCGAGGACGGCAGTACCGCCGGCGTGTTCGTGCAGGGTCTGGACATCACCCCGCACATGGAGCTGCAGCGGTCGATGCGCGAGGTGGAAGCGCGCAACCGCCAGATCATCGACAGCGCCAGCGACTACGCCATCGTCGCCTCCGACCTGGAAGGCCGGGTGACCCTGTGGAATGCCGGCGCCGAGCACCTCTTCGGCTGGAGCGAGGCGGAGATGCTTGGCCGCAGCGTCGAGGTGATCTACACGCCTGAAGACATCAACGCCGGGCGCCTGAAGCACAACCAGCAGATCGCCATCGACGCCGGCGGTGTCAGCGGCGAGCGCTGGCTGCAGCACAAATCCGGTGCGCGCTTCTGGGCGAACGGATCGATGACGGTGTTGCGCGGTGAGGACGGCGCGGTGCTGGGCTTCGTCAAGGTGCTGGGCGATCGCACCGAACAGCAGCGTGCCGGCATGGCGCTGGCGCACAGCGAGCGACGACTCGGCGCGCTGGTAAGTGCCTCTTCGCAGTCGCTGTATGCCACGTCCGCTGACTGGCGCGAGATGCGGCCGATCCTCGGTGCCGGTGCCTCGGCCGAAATCCTGCCCGTCATCACCGGCTGGCGCGAGGAGCGGGTGCATCCGGACGATCGCGGTGCGCTGGAGGCGGCCATCGCGCTGGCGATGGGCCAGCGCCAGCCACTGCGACTGGAACACCGCGCCCTGCTGCCCGACGGCAGCGTGCGCTGGGTGTTGATGCGCGCGGTGCCACTGCTGGACGATGCCGGCGAGGTGACCGAGTGGTTCGGTACCGCCTCGGATGTGACCGAGCGGCGACAGGCCGAACAGCAGCTGCGCCAGCTCACCCTGACCCTGGAAGAGCGCGTGCAGGCGCGCAGCGCCGAACTGCAGGTGGCCGAAGAGCGCCTGCGACAGAGCCAGAAGATGGAAGCGGTGGGGCAGCTCACCGGTGGCCTGGCGCATGACTTCAACAACCTGCTGACTGCCATCTCCGTTGGCCTGGAACTGCTGGAACTGCGCATCGAGCAGGGACGCTTCGACGATATCGGACGTTACCTGGAGATGGCCCAGTCCAGCGCGGCGCGGGCCACCGCGTTGACCCAGCGCCTGCTGGCGTTCTCGCGGCGGCAGACGCTGGCGCCCACGCCGGTGGTGGTCGAAGACAGAGTGAGCGAGATGCTCGATATCATCTCGCGCACGCTGGGGCCGTCGATTTCGATTACCACCGACCTTCAGTCCTCGCCGTGGGCGGTGCTGGTGGATGCGCCGCAGCTGGAAAACGCGCTGCTCAACCTGTGCATCAATGCGCGCGATGCGATGCCCGAGGGCGGCCCGCTGGCGATCCGCACGGCCAACGTGGCACTCGATGACGTCGTAGCGGCGCAGTTGGAGGTTCCGCCCGGCGACTACGTATGCCTGTCGGTACGGGATGCCGGCAGCGGCATGGAGCCGGCAGTGATCGCCAAGGCGTTCGAGCCGTTCTTCACCACCAAGCCGATCGGGCAGGGCACCGGCCTGGGGTTGTCGATGATTTACGGCTTCACTCGCCAGTCCGGCGGCCAGGTGCGCATCGACTCCGAACCCGGCCACGGCACCACCGTGCACCTGTACCTGCCGCGTTTTGCCGGTGAGGCCGCCGAGCACAGCGCGCAGCCGGCGCCCGATGTCGGTGAACACGACCGCGTGGCAAACGTGGGCACGGTACTGGTCGTGGAAGACGAGGACGCGGTCCGCGCACTGGTCACCGAAGTGCTGGCCAGCTCGGGCTATCGCGTGCTGGAGGCGCCGGAAGGCGGCCGCGCCATCGAAACCCTGCAATCCGATGAGAGCATCGACCTGCTGGTGACCGACGTTGGTTTGACCGGTGGGTTGAACGGCCGGCAGGTGGCCGACGCCGGGCGCCAGGTGCGCCCGGGCCTGCCGGTGCTGTTCATCACCGGCTATGCCGCCTCCGCTGCCGTGGGTGCGGGGCAATTGGAGGCGGGCATGGAAGTGCTGACCAAACCGTTCACCGCTGCCGAACTGGAACGCCGGGCGCGGGCGTTGCTGTCCACCGAAGGCGCGACGTGAGTGCCTAGATGAGTTCGTGCACCGTGCCSAGCAGTTGCTTGAGCGTAAAGGGTTTCCTCAGCAGCTTCATGTCACCGCAGAGGAAGTCCGGACGGGCCCCCGCGGTACCGGCGTAGCCGGTCACCAGCAGGATCGGCATCGTCGGGTGGAGCGCGTTGGCGATCTGGGCGAGGTCGCGACCGTCCATGCCCGGTAGTCCCACATCGGAGAGCAGCAGGTCAAACGGGCCCTCGGTCTTCAGGCAGTGCAGGGCGGTTTCGGCATCGGCAGTGGGCAGGACGTCGAAGCCATCATCGCTGAGGATGTCCCGGGTCATCTCGCGGATGGCGGCATCGTCTTCGACCAGMAGTACGCGGCATCGTTCGTGAGGAGAGGGCAATGAAACCTCCAGCAGTGGTCGGGTAAAGCATCGGCCAGCGGATGCGGAGGTTCAGAGTAGCGCCATGTCGCGTTAGTCTGCCGTGCATCAATCGGGAAGGTGCTGTCATCATTTCGCGACGGGGCCCAGCGTTCAGGCCCCGCCGCAGTGTCCGGCCTGCTGGCCTAGAACTTCCAACCCACGCGTGCGTAATAGAAGCCGCCGTTGAATCCATAAGGCGAATGCACCGGATACTCGGCACCGGCSACGCCCGACCACGGGTTCTTCGACGGCACGCGGTCGAACAGATTCTGCGCGCCCAACTTGATGTACATTCCTGACGCGAATGCCCAGCCCACCTCCGCATCGACGAGCATCGCGCTGCCACCGTAGATCGGCAGGCCACCGTCGGCGGCGGAAATCACGCCGCTGTCGAGGTGGTCTTCGTACCAGCTGCTGTAGTAGTTCAGGCGCAGGTTGGCGTGGAAGATCTGCCGTTGGTGGTGGATGCTGAAATATCCCTTGGTGCGGGGCAGCGACTTCTCCAGTTTGTAGACCCGCGCGGCATCGATGAAATCGGTGTCGTAACGGTCCACCTCGGTGCGGTTCCAGTTGGCGGCCACGGCGTAGGTGGTGACGCCGCCGAAGTGGTTGCTCTTGTAGCTGGTGACCAGATCGGCGCCGGTGGTGGTGGTATCGAAGGCATTGCCGAAGTAGGTCACCTGCGAGATCGATGCTGCTTCCGGATTGCCGCCGGCCACCAGCGCCGCGCGTTCTTCCGGGGTCACCACGAAGCTGGTGCTGAGCGCGATCCGGTCCTTCACCTTGATCTGGTAGCCGTCCAACGTCACCAGCCAGTCGCCACGGGTCCAGACCGCACCCAGTGACACGTTCCGGGATTCCTCCGGGGTGAGCGGGCGGGCGCCSTTGAGCTGGGCGATGGGATTGGTCGGCGGCAGCGTGGCGATGTCTTCCAGCGCGGTGCCACCGAACACGGTGCTGATCTGGCTGATGTTGGCCTGGCCGGGCGTGGGCGCACGGAAGCCGGTGTTGTAGGCGCCGCGCAACGCGAATGCCTCGTTGACATCGAAGCGTGCGGTGAACTTGCCGGTGGTGGTGCTGCCGAACGAATCGTAGTCCTCATAACGCAGTGCGCCGGCCAGCAGCAGGCGCTCGGTGAGCTGCGCCTCGAGGTCGGCATAGGCGGCCCAGTTGCGGCGATCGAAGGTGCCGGCGGTGCGCGTGCTGAAGCCATTGAAGCCGTTTGAACCCAGCGCGAAGCCCTGTTCGGTCAGCGGCCCGATCGCGGTCGATGGACCGTCGCCGGGACTGATGGTGAAGCTCTCTTCGCGCCATTCCGCGCCCAGCGCCAGACGCAGCGGCTGGGCGGTGAACGTGGT
>NZ_JBFULO010000370.1:0-3939 GCF_054049855.1 Stenotrophomonas sp. P5_B8
GTGCTCGGCAGCGTTGAACGGCAAGCTCTGCTCATCATTGAACGCGGCCAACGCGTGGGCCATCTCCGCACGCAAGGCGAGCTGGCCTTCATCGGACCCGAACAGGCGTGCGATCGCGTCTGCGCCGGCCTGCCGTGCCGGCCACTGCGCCACGTCCTCGCGACGCTGCTGCGCCGCCCAGAACAGCATCGCCAGTGCGCGCACGCGTGGGGCATGCCGCAAGGTCCCCGCCGCCTGCTGCAGGGGCAGCAGCGCGCGCAGGATGGTGGCGGCATCGTGGTCGTGGATACCGCGTTCGTAGCCTTCCCGATAACGCGGTGCGGCGAAATCACGCACGCTGCGGTCCAGCGCGTCCGGCTCGGCCGCGCTGTGCTGCAGCGTGGCCAGGTCCAGCCCCTCGCGCCCCTCCATCGCCGCGCGCAACACGCTGCCGGCCAGGTACTCGCCGCGGTACAGCGTGGCCGATTCCGAATCCAGGCTGAGCTGCCAGTACGGCTTGAGTTCGGCCAGTTCCGGGTCGTGCAGGGTCTCCAGGAAATCGGTGCCGGTCAGGTGGATGGCCAGTTCGTCGCCGCGCGGCAGGATGGTCAGGTCCAGGGCCTGGGTGTTGACGCTGAAACGATGGCGCGGGCCCAGCCGCACCACGTTGCCACCGGCTTCGAACAGATCGCTGCGGTCGCGCAGCGCGCGCACGGCCTGGTCGCGCACACCCTTCAGGCGCGACTCGATGTCGTCGGCCTTGACGCTGTCGCGCAGGCTGCGCAGGCGCTCGGCCAGTTCACGCAGCTTGAGGATCAGCGGATCGCCGGCAAAGAACGCGTTGAGCTCGTCGGTGGTGGCGAAGCGCTCGGTGCGTTTGGCCAGCCCGTCGAGGATGCGGTTGGCCGCGTCCAGCACCGAGCGCGCCTTGCGCTGGCGTTCGTCCTGCAACGCCTGCTTGTGCGCTTCGAAGGCCTCGATCAGTTCTTCGCGTTTGGCCAGGATGTCGCCGAGGAACTGCTCATGCTCACCGAACTGGCTTTCCAGCTCCTCCAGCTGGACCAGCAGGCGCGACATCTGCTCGTCGGCACGCTCCGGATCGGTGGCCATCGCCAGGGCACTGGTGATGGCCTGGGAGAACAGCGCGAACTGCGCGGCGAACTGCGCCACCGCTTCGGCCGAGCCGAGGCTGCGGCGGCGTTGCTCGGCACGTGCACGGGTCTGGTTGAGGCGTGCGTAGATTGCCGAGATCGCCTCGACCACGCGGGTGCGTGCGGTGGCGTCATCGACCTTCAGGCCGGCCATCAGCTCGGACAGCATGTCCAGGTCGGCCGACATCGCGCGCAGCCCGGCCAGCTGCTCATCCAGTACGCGCGCGCTCTCAGCCTCTTGCGCGGCCGCGTCCAGCACCTGCAGGCGTTCGCCCAGCGGCGCCAGCGCGGCGTCGCCGGCGAGGAACTCCCCGGTGGCCGCCCCGATGCTGTCCTGGGCCTGCTGCAGGCCGGCGGTCATCGCATCGATCAGGTCGGTGTCGATGTAGCGGTAATCGCGGATGGTAAGCAGGTGGCCGCGTTGGGCCGAGATCGCGTTGAGCGCCTCGACGAAGGCCTGCACCTGCGTCCAGTTCTCCGGCTGCAGGCGCGCGAGCAGGGCCTTCTGCGCACTCTGCGCCTGGGCCATGGCCTGCGCGGACTGCGCACGGATCGACTGCACCTTTTCGTACTCGTCCAGCACCGACTCGCCGGTGCTGCTGACGTCGCGCAGCAGGCTGGCGGCGCCGCTGCACTGTTCATCGTCCAGCCAATGGTGGGCATCGAACAGGCGGCGGGTGTCCTGCACCAGGCGCTGGTAGCGCTGCACCGAGGCGTCCCCGCCCTCGATGGTCCGGGCCAGGTCGAAGAGATTGGAGATGCCGCGCACCAGTTCGGCATTGCCGATGCGGCCCATGAAGGTATTGCCGGGCGGCCGGCTGGCGGCGAACTCATCGCTGCTGAAGGGCGTCTGCCAGACCTGCATGGCGTGGATGCGGGTGGGCTCGCTGCCCTCGGCGTGGAACAGCACCATGCGCCCATCGTGCATGAACGCGTAGCCGTGACCGAACACCGGGTTCTGCAGCACGCGCTGGATGGTGTTGTAGACGAACAACGCCGAGCGGCCGCCTTCGCGCTCGTAGAAGATGTACAGCACGTCCTCGCCGTTGGGCGAGCGGATGGCACGCTTGAACTGCATGCCGTCCATCGCCGCGTCGAAGGCCTTGTGCTCGCCGTTCTGCAGGTAATAGCCGCCGGGGAAGATGATGCCGTGGTCTTCAGGCAGCTGCACGCAGGCCTGCACGATGGCATCGTTGCGGGTGATGTTGCCGGTGAGGGTGTTGTAGATCAGGCCGCGCCATACGGTCTCGCGGTACGGCAATACCTTGAGCAGGATCAGTGACCCGACCCGGGCGAATTCGAACTGGGCATCGTCCAGCGACTGGGTGCTGTCCTCGACCGGTTCGCTGTAGACGCCCTGCCCGCTTTCGGTGTTGTTCTCGACCTTGATCGTCAGGTCGCCACCGGTGGTTTCCACGAAGAGGGTGTCGAGGATGTTCAGATGCGCGTGGCGACCGGTGACGGCCATGTCGCGGGTGGCGCGGCTCCACTCGAAATCGAACGGTGGCGGCAGCGCGATATCGCGCTCGCCACGGGCATYGAGGTAGGTCAATTCGCCATCGCGGGCCAGCGCCCAGCGGAATACGCGTACGTCGCTGCTGCGTTCGCCGATCTGGAAGGCAGCGAGCAGCTTGTCGCCGATCACGATCAGCTGCAGCAGGCGCGCGTGCTTGTAGTAGGCGTAGAGCTCGCCGAAATCGTGCACGAAGCCGGGCTGGGCCAGGAAACTGCCCTTGGCCTCCACCGGTACGACGTCGTAGCCGTCGTTGGCCTGCACCAGCCGGTACAGCCCGAACACGTCCTCGACCCGGGTCTGGGTCTTGAGGCCGATGAAGACGTTGTAGCCGAACAGCAGCAGGTCCGGGCCGACCTGGACGATGTCGCGGCCGACGCAGTTGTTCTCGCTGCGGATGCGGAAGCGCCCGGTGACCTCCAGCCGGCTGTCGCCGAACTCGGCCAGGCGCTGCCGGTTCAGGGCATCGGCGACCGTGCGCAGGCGGCTACCCTGCTCGTCCAGGCGGCGGCGCAGCACTTCATAGGCGCCGCCTTGGGCGACGGCCTGGTCGACGCTGGCGGTGGCGTCCGGCACGGACGGCTCGGGACGGTTGGCGGTATCGGACATCGGCTTCCTTCCGGCTCACGGACAACCGGCCGGGCGAGCCGGCCGGGGATGGCGTGGCGGCGGCATCAACGCCACCGCCGGGGGCGGAGCGCGCCTTCTCGGGCGGCGCTCCGATACCGCTGACTCAGCGGGTTTCGACCACGTCTGCGGTCACGACCGTGGGCGTCGCGTCGACCACCTCTTCAGGGATCTGCCGCGGCGCTTGTTCGCGCGGGGTCACGCCGAGGTAGCGCTGCATCAGGTCCTGCACGATCGGGCTCTTGCCGGCCAGGCCTTCGATGGACTTGCCCAGCGAGACGGCCTTGATCAGGTTCTCGAACATGCCGCCGTCGCCGCCGACCAGGTCGATGTCGGCATTGCGCAGCGCGCTGGCGATGACGCCGGCGTTTTCGCGCGAGACTTCCTTGCCGGCTTCGATGGACGCCAGGGCCTGGGTGAGGCTGTTGTCGAGCATCATGCGGAACTCTTCATGACCGCGCGCGGTGTCGCTGAGCGAGGCGATCGCCTCGAACTTGCGGACCAGGCCCTCGGCCTCGGCGAGCAGCTTCTTCTGCACCACGCCGGCTTCGGCGCCACCGAGCGACTCGGTCGCGCTGGCACGGGCGCGGCCCATCTGCTCTTCACCCTGGGCCTGGGCCTGCAGGTTCTCGGCGAGCACGCGGGCCTCGTTGGTGCCCTGCTTGAGGT
>NZ_JBFULO010000371.1:0-3910 GCF_054049855.1 Stenotrophomonas sp. P5_B8
CCGATGCGCCGTACCGCGGCATTGAACGCATCCACCAGCGGGAAGATTTCCGCCGGCACCGCGTGCGTATCCAGGCCACCGCCACGCTCGTTGATCTGGATCGCCGCCGCCTGCGCGGCTACCCGGTTGACCCCGCGCAGCGAGCGGTGGATCGCCCACGGCGCCACCACCAGCGTGATCACGATCAGCGGCACGGTGATCCAGCCGCCGAGGTAACCGATCACCACCAGCATCTGCCGCCACAACCCGCGGTGCGGCATGCCGCCGATCATCACGTGCACGCGTCCTTCCGGCGTGTCGTTGACCCAGATCCGCATCGCCAGTTCGGCCGCGCGCGTGCGCGTGCGGATGTCGGTGGGCTCCAGGTATTGCAGCTGCGCCACCAGCGGGCGAAAGACCTCCGGCACGGTGCCGTGGGTGAGCTGGCGGCCATCCTCATCGGTGGCGGCGAACCAGAACGTGGCAGGACGATCCTGCGCGGCACGGTCCAATGCCGCCCAGTCCACGTGCAATGCATCGCCGCGGATATGGACCGACTTGGCGATCGATTCGCTCATCTTCCAGTCGATGTAGCCGGCACCACTGTCGCCATACATCAGCACCATGCCCATCAGGCCGACGGCCACCATGGTGATCTGGATCAGGATGATCTTCCAGGCAAGGCTGAAGGACAACGACCCGGGCTTGAGGAATTTCATGCGATGTCCTTCAACAGGTAGCCGATACCGCGCATGACGTGAATTTCCACCTGCGCCTCCGCCTCGGCCAGTGCCTTGCGCAGCTTGGACACGTGCGCGTCCAGCGCATTGGACTGGATCGCGTCATCGAAGCCGTACACCGCTTCAAGCAACGCCGCACGCGCGACCGTGCGGCCCTGGCGTACCGCCAGCGCCTCGAGCACCAGCAACTGCCGGCGCGGCAACGCCAGCAGCACGCCATTGACCGTCGCCTCGCGCGCGACAAAATCGAAGTGCATCCGCCCCAGCGCCAGCACCGGCAACGCAATCTGCGAAGGTCGCCGCGAGATCGCGCGGATCCGCGCCAGCAGTTCTTCCACCGCGAAGGGTTTGGTCAGGTAGTCGTCGGCGCCCACGTCCAGCCCGACCACCCGGTCGGCCACCGAATCGCGCGCGGTAAGCATGATCACCGGCAGGTTGGGCACCAGGCTGCGCGCCACGCGCACGAAGCTSGCGCCATCGCCGTCCGGAAGCTGCCGGTCCAGCAGCAGGATCTGGTGCACGCCGGCTTTGAGCGCTTCGCCAGCCTGGGCCATGCTGGCCACCACGTCCACCACCATCCCATGCCGACCCAGGCTGGCCTGGATGGCACTGGCCAGTTCCGGATCGTCTTCGAGCAGCAGGATGCGCATGGGCGTAAGGACAGGGGCGACGGCTGCCGATGGTACCGCGCGGCCCGACGCAACGTTCCGACAATGTAGCGCGGGCACCATGTCCCCTTGGTATTCCCAGTGTGGCAGGTACATGCACGTGCGTTGCAAGGAAGATTCCCCCCGGGCAGGCTGCTGCCCCACCGTCGCCAATGAAGGCGCCCAGCGGGCCATCGGTCCCTATCTGGTTGCCGTCGCCCTGGCCACCGTCGCCTGGCTGGCCACCGGCAGCGCCCTGGCCCAGGCGCCTGGGGCAAAGCCGCGCAGCAGCCTCGGCGTGGCCGTGGTGGCGCTCAAATCGCCCTACACCGGCTACAAGACCGACACCGTCGGTGCGCCGGTGATCAGCTACGAAGGCCGCCGATTCCATTTCCGTGGAGGCAGCTTCGGCTACACGCTGTTCGACAACGACAGCACGGAACTGTCGGTGCTGGCCGCGCCGTACATGATGCGCTTCAAACACAACGACAGCGACGACGTGCGCCTGCGCCAGCTGTCCAATCGCGGCTTCTCGGCGATGGCCGGCGTAGCGGTGCGGCACACCGCGCCGTGGGGCCTGGTGCAGGCCAACGTGCAGGCCGAAGTGAGTGGTCATGGCGGTGGCGTTTCCGCCGACGCCAAGTACGCCTATCCATTGCCCACCGGCCGCGTCACGCTGGTGCCCGGGGTCGGTGTGAACTACGCCGGCAGCGCCCTCAACGATTATTACTTCGGCGTCAGCGAAGCCGAAGCGCGGCGCAGCGGCCTGGCCCGCTATCGTGCCGGCAGCGGCGTATCGCCCTACATGGACCTGACCGCCGTGATGCCGCTCGGTGCGCACTGGACCGCGACCGCATCGGTACGCCGCTCCATCCTGTCCACTGCCGTCGAAGACAGCCCGATGACCAGCGGCAAGCACATGGACTCGGCCGCTCTTTCACTCAGCTACGGGTTCTGAGCATGCGCCAGGGAATCGTTCGTCGTGTCGCCGAACTTGCCTTGCGCATCGAGCCCGATCGCAGCGCCGTGCTCGAGTGGATCCTGCACACCCCGCTGCCGGCATTGGGTGGACAGACCACCTTCGAGCTGGCCTGCAACGGGGAAGGCGAGCGCGTGATCGCGCTGTTGAATGACGTTCTGCGGCAGCCGACCGATGCCATTGCGCAGCTGCCGCAGGCCCCACTGCAGGCGATGCACTGAGCTGCCTACCGCCCGCCCCTGGCCTTGCCAAACGGAGCCCCCCCATGAGCCGCCCTTTCCCCATGATGAGCACGCCCGACGCCGACGATGTCCCCGTGCTGGCGCAGGCACTGGTCGATTTCGATCATGCTGTGCAGACACTGATCGCGGCCGATCCCATCACGCATGGGCGCTTTTCGCGCGCCTACGTCACCGCGGTCTTCCGTGCCTGCCTGACCCCGGAGGGCCCCGGCCCCGGCGCGCCACGCGGCCGCCCCGACCCGGAGATCGCCCAAGCGCTCAAGCAGTGGATACAAGGCCGCCTGCTGCTGCACCCCGGTGAAGCCAGGGACCACCGGCTCACTGCCGCACGACGGGCCGCGCACGGCTTCTGGCTGCAGTCGCTGGCCGACCCGATCGACGTCGACGGCCGYCCGCGCGCCAACCGCCTGCTCGATGGCCTGCTGGCGCTGACCCACCCCGAGGCCTGAGCCGCACCCGGCGATCTCCTCACGGGTTCTTGTCGCACACTCTCCGAAGCTGCGCCGCTCACCGGAGATTGCACCATGCGTTTGCCTGCCGCCCTTGCCCTGCTATTGCTCGCCTCGCCTGCCTTTGCCCAGGACGACACTGCCGAACCACCGGCGTTCGACCGTCCCGGCATCGGCTTTGCACCATCCACGCTGCCGCGTGGCAGCGTCGCCGTGGAGTGGGGCCTGCCCAGCCTGGAGCGTGACCGCGACGACGACGGCACCCGTTCCACCCAATACAGCAGCGACCTCAACCTGCGCATCGGCCTGGCCGAGCACGTGGAGCTGCAGGTGTTCAGCACGCCCTGGAACCACCTGCAATTGAAGCCGCGCGGTGCGCCGTCCAGCAGCGCCAACGGCGCCGGCGACAGCGGCCTCGCCTTGAAGGTCGCGCTGCCCCTGCCCTCGGACAAACATGCACTCGCGTTGCTGGCCAGCAGCAGCTTTGCCACCGGCACCCGCGACTTCAGCGAAGGTGGCACCCAGTACGCGCTTGGCGCCAGTTACGAATACAGCTTCAACGACCGCTGGAGTGGCGCGCTGTATGCCAATGCCACCCGCGGTGCGGGCGAGGACAGCTTTACCTGGTCGCCGAGCTTGAGCGTGGCGCTGACCGACGATGTCAGCAGCTATATCGAAGCCGGCTTCACCCATACCAACGGCGAACCCTCTACCGCGATCGCCGGCGCCGGCGTGACCTGGATGGTGGCCCGCAACGTGCAGCTGGACGCCTCCTTCGACCTGGGCCTGGACGACGACAGCCCCGACGTGCAGGCCGGGCTGGGCGTGTCGTTCTTCTTCCGCTGAAAAGCAAAAGGCCTGCGCATCGCTGCGC
>NZ_JBFULO010000372.1:0-3899 GCF_054049855.1 Stenotrophomonas sp. P5_B8
GTAGCGGACCTCCCCCTCCGCCGGTGAATGTGTTACCAAGAGCGCGATGAACACACCCGCCGCGATCTGCCCACTGGTTTTGCAGCGCATGGCGCATTACCCACGATGCCGCCAACGCCAATCGAAAAACCACCGCAAGAATCAACGCTCAAATCTGTGACGGACTCCATGTATTCTTGCCTCAACACACCAGTAGCCCCGCCATGCCTCCCGAGCTGACAGCCGCCCTGGCGCTCTGCCGCAACCTACCCTCGCCGCCCGGTATTGCCCTGCGCATCATCGAGCTGGCCCAGGACCCGGAAGCGGACATCACCACCGCCGCCGACATCATCGCCATCGACATGGCGCTGAGCGCGCGCATGCTGCGCATCGCCAATTCCCCGCTGTATGCCAGCCGCCGGCGCATCGAAAACCTCGGCCAGGCGCTGACCATGCTGGGCCTGAATGCCACCGTCAGCCTTGCCTTGGGCTTTACCGTCACCCAGGGCCTGACCAGCCCCGGGCAAGGCCAGGACCTGCGCGAACGCGCATGGCGGCGCAGCATTCTCAGTGCACTGGCCGCCAGCCTGCTCGGCCAGGCCCGCGGCCTGCGCAAGGCCGAAGAGCTGATGCTGRCCGGCCTGCTGCAGGACCTGGGCATCCTCGTGCTGGCCCAGTCGCAGCCGGACACCTACCTGCCGCTGCTGCGCCAGGCCAGGGACAACGACGCCCTGGTCGCACTGGAACGCGAACACCTGCAGTCCAGCCACGCCGAGGTCGGCGCCTGGATGGCCGACCAGTGGCAGCTGCCGCGCTACCTGGTGGACAGCATCGCCCGCAGCGAATCGCCGGCCGACGCCGAAGACAACTTCCAGACCTGCGTGGCCCTGTCCGGCGCCGTGGCCGACATCTGGCTCAGCGCCGATGCCGATGCCGCGCGCGAACACGCCCTGCAGCTGGTCAACGAGCGGCTGCAGCTGGACAGCGCCCAGTTCGACCAGGTCCTGGCCCGGATCGGCGAGGCCCTGCCCGATATCAGCGCCCTGTTCGAAACCACCCTGATCTCCCCTTCGCGCGTGCAGCAGCTGATCGACCACGCCCAGGAGCTGGCCACGCTGCGCAACCTGCGCGAAATGCAGGACGCGGCCATGGCCCGGCAGCGTGCCGATGAGTTCGAGGCCCGGGCCAACCGGCTGGCCGAACAGGCCCACCGCGATGCGCTCACCGGCGTGCTCAACCGCCGCCAGCTCGAGGCCGTGCTGGAACAGGAATTCCTGCGCGCCACCCGCCACGGCTGGCCGCTGTCGGTGGCCTTCATCGATCTGGACGACTTCAAGAAGATCAACGACGCCCACGGCCACCTGATGGGCGACCAGGTCCTGCGCGCCTTCGCTGGCAAGCTGCAGGAGCAGCTGCGCACCAGCGACACCGTGGCCCGTTTCGGTGGCGAGGAATTCATCGCCCTGCTGCCCAACACCACCGAGCCGGTCGCCCTGGAAGTGGTGCGCCGGGTGCTGGCCAGCATCGTCAACACCCCGATGGCCGAAGTAGCCGACGGTCCGCTGTTTGTGACCTTCTCCGCCGGCGTGGCCACTCAGGGCGGCTACGAGCGTTTTGCCGATGTTCAGGACCTGCTCAAGGCCGCCGACGACGTGCTCTACCGCTCCAAGAACCTGGGGCGCAACCGCGTCATCGCTCGCTCGCCGGGGACCGCCCCGGCCTGAGCCGGGTCGGCCGCAGTAACGGCGGGGGCCGGACCGGACCTGCGCCGCAGCGCAGCAAGATTTCTCCACGGACGGGCCCGGCTTCCAGTAGAATTTGCGCGTTTTCCACGCACCCAGAGGCCACCATGTCCAATCTTTCCTATCGTCGCATCCTGCTGAAAGTTTCCGGGGAGGCACTGATGGGGGATGAGGACTACGGCATCGACCCGAAGGTCATCAACCGCCTTGCCCGCGAAGTGATCGAAGCCCAGCAGGCCGGCGCCGAAGTGGCGCTGGTGATCGGCGGCGGCAACATCTTCCGCGGCGCCGGCCTCGCCRCCGGCGGCATGGACCGGGTGACCGGCGACCAGATGGGCATGCTCGCCACCGTGATCAACGCGCTGGCCATGCAGGACGCGCTGGAAAAGCTCGGCGCCAAGGCGCGCGTGATGAGCGCCATCAAGATCAACGACGTGTGCGAGGACTACATCCGCCGCCGTGCCATCCGCCACCTGGAAAAGGGCCGCCTGGTGATCTTCGCCGCCGGCGTCGGCAGCCCGTTCTTCACCACCGACTCGGGCGCGGCCCTGCGCGCGATCGAAATCGGCGCGGACCTGCTGCTGAAGGCGACCAAGGTCGACGGCGTCTACGACAAGGACCCCAACAAGTACAGTGATGCGGTCCGCTTCGACAGCCTGACCTACGACGAAGTGATCCGTCGCGGCCTGGAAGTGATGGACACCGCCGCCTTTGCCCTGGCACGCGACAGCGACCTGCCGCTGCGCGTGTTCGACATGGGCCAGCCGGGCGAACTGCTGAAGATCCTGCACGGCGAAAACATCGGTACGCTGGTCAAGGGCCGCGACCAGGCTGCCTGAACGAGGCACGCGCCGCTCCCCCGTGGAGCGGCCGCTGGCGGCGTCGATAAGGCGGCCAGACCCCTTATTCGCCTATAATCGCCCGATTACCGGTTAGATCCAGGATTCGGGCGATGCTCAACGAAATCAAGCAGGACGCGCAGACGCGCATGGCAAAGAGCATCGATGCTCTGAAGCACACCCTCACCTCCATCCGCACCGGCCGTGCGTCCCCGGCCCTGCTGGACCGTATCACCGTCAAGGCCTACGGCACCGACACCCCCCTGAACCAGGTGGCCTCGATCAGCGTCTCCGAAGGCCACTCGCTGGTCATCACCCTGTTCGACAAGGGCATGATCAAGGACGTCGAGAAGGCGATCTACGCCTCCGACCTCGGCCTGACCCCGAACGTGGCCGGCACCGTCATCCGCCTGAACTTGCCGCCGCCGACCGAAGAGCGCCGCAAGGAGCTGGGCAAGCAGGTGCAGAAGGAAGGCGAAGGCGCCAAGATCGCCATCCGCAACATCCGCCAGGACGCCAACAAGGCGATCGCCGCGCTGATCAAGGACAAGGCGATCAGCGAAGACGACAAGAAGCGCGGCGAAGACGACATCCAGAAGCTGACCGACAAGTCCATCAAGGATGTCGATAGCGTCGTGGCCGAGAAAGAAAAGGAACTGATGGCGGTCTGAGCCCCATGTCCCAGGCCCCGACCACCAGCACCCCCGCGCCGATCCCGCGCCACGTTGCCATCATCATGGATGGCAACGGGCGCTGGGCGCAGAAGCGACGCCGTCCGCGCGTGATCGGCCATCGTGCCGGCGCGCGGGCGGTCAACCGCACCATCGATTTCTGCCTGGAGCGTGGCGTCGCCGCGCTGACCCTGTTCGCCTTTTCCAGTGAAAACTGGGGCCGGCCGCAGGAGGAAGTCGATGCGCTGATGAAACTGTTCCTCAATGCCCTCGACCGCGAAGTGGACGAGCTGCATCGGCGTGGCGTGCGCGTGCGCTTCATCGGCGAACGCGAGCGCTTTGGCGCCGGGCTGGTCAGCCGCATGCARCTGGCCGAACAACGCACCGCCGACAACCGCGCGATGACCCTGAGCATTGCCGCCAGCTACGGCGGCCGCCAGGACATCGCCCGCGCCGCGCGCGAACTGGCCGCCGAGGTTGCCGCCGGCCGACTGCTGCCCGAACAGATCGACGAAGCGATGCTGTCCAGCCGGGTCGCCCTGGCCGACCTGCCACCGCCGGACCTGTTCATCCGCACCGGCGGCGATACCCGTATCAGCAATTTCCTGCTGTGGCAGCTGGCCTACACCGAACTGTGGTTCACCGACGTGCTGTGGCCCGAGTTCGAC
>NZ_JBFULO010000373.1:0-3892 GCF_054049855.1 Stenotrophomonas sp. P5_B8
GGATCGGCCAACGGCCGGTGGCGCACGGTCTGCCCGTGCGAGCCGATCGCGCGCACCTGGGCACGATCCACCCCGCTCAGCCGCAGCAGTGCAGTGGCCGCCTCGGCAAAGCGCAGCCCCACTTCGGCATCGATCCGGCCCAGCGCATCCAGCGAGGCGATATCGCCGCCTTCGCCGAGTGCGATCAGCTCCGCACGCAGCGCCGGATCCCACGGGTGGGTGTGGCCGTGCACAAAGCGGCAGCCGCCCTCGGCGGGAAACTGCACCAGCGCGGCATCGATGCCATCGGCGCTGGTGCCGGACATCAAGCCAATGAAGAGCGGGCTATGCGGATCAACGACAGCGGTCATGGCAGGCAGTCAAAGCGGGTTGCGTCCAGCTTCGGCGCAACCCGTCATCGGCGTCAATGCGCACGTACCCGCGCGCTGGCTGCCGCGATCAGCCGCGGTTGCGCCTGGCCGGCTTGGCCACGCTGGCGGTCTGGGTCTGCGCCTGGGTGTCGGCCGGGGCCACCTGCGGGGCCGGACTGGCTTCGGCATAGATCAGCTTCTCCATGCCCTGGATGCGCGCCAGCGCCGGCGCGGTCTGCGCGCGGAAGGCAGCCAGCTCGCTGCCACGCAGCGGCTCCGGCGGCGGCATCGTCACCGACAGCGGATTGCGGTGCTCGCCGTTGACGCGGAATTCGTAGTGCAGGTGCGGGCCGGTGGCCATGCCGGTCGAGCCGACATAGCCGATCACCGTGCCCTGGGCCACGCGCTGGCCGACCTTGATCGAGCCAAAGCGCGACATGTGCCCGTACAGCGTGGTGTGGCCGCGGCCATGGTCCAGGATCACCACGTTGCCGTAGCCACGCTGGGTACCGGCAAACTGCACGCGCGCATCGCCGGCGGCCATGATCGGGGTGCCGGTGCGCGCGGCGTAGTCCACGCCCTTGTGCATGCGCATCTTGCCCAGCACCGGGTGCTTGCGCGCGCCGAAGCTGGAGCTCAACCGCGCGAACGGGATCGGCATGCGGATGAAGCTCTTCTTCAGCGGTCGCCCGCTCACGTCGAAGTACTCGGACTTGCCGTTGCGGTCGAAGCGGAAGCCGCTGTAGGTCTTGCCGCCGGAAGTGAAGGTCGCCGCCAGGATCTTGCTGGTATCCACCTTCTCGCCTTCGCGCCAGGTTTCATCCAGCACCACGCTGAAGCGATCGCCCGGCTGCAGGTCCTTGGAGAAGTCGATGTCGTACTTGAAGATCTCGTCGGTCATCGTGGCGATCGCAGACGGCGACAGCCCGGCCTTCCGCGCGGCCGCATACAACGAACTGGTGATCTCGCCGCTGGCGACGATGCGGCGGGTCGACGACTCGCGCTTGATCACCTTCTCGGTGATCTGGTCATCCTTCAGCGACAGCTCGACGCGGTTGTCGGCATCGCGGTCGAAGCGGATCGTGCGCAGGTCGCCGGACAGCGGCAGGTCGAAGGCGATCTCCGCGCCCGGGCGCAGCTTGGTCAACGCCGCGCGCGCGCCGGGGTGCTCCAGCACCTGGTGCATCACCGTGGCCGGAATGCCGGCCTCGTCGAACAGGTTGCTCAGGGTCTGGCCGCGCTGCACCCGCAGCACCTGCCAGCTGTCACCGGGCACCTGCTTCTGCCGCTCCAGCGACAGCGGCGGCAACGGCAGGGCCAGGGTGGAATGGCCGACGGAGTAGGGCGTTTCGATGGTGTGCGAGAAGCCCGGCACGATTGTGGCCACCAGCGCGCCGATGGTGGCGAACAGGCTGGCGTGCATCCAGTGCCGGCGCGTCCAGCGCTCGTTGAACGCGGCGGGAAGATGCTGCTTGAGCTTCCGATGCAGGGCGGTGTCGTGGAGGACGTGGAGACGTTCCTTGAAGCGCTGCTTGCGCGCGCGGCCTTGATCGGAGTTGAGCATCGTCGGTCTGTTCCTGACTGGCCCGGGAGCGCGGGCCCAAACGTCGGTAACATAGACAGGTATAAATACCGCGTCAAACCCTTGTGCCTATTGGCTTTTGTGAAGCGCATGCGGTTAACTTGTACTTAACGTCATTCATGTAAATAAGGCATTGCCGGGAGTTGTCACGTGTCCTCGATTGAAGAAGCCATCGCCCTGATCGGTCGTGGCGCCGACGAAATCCTCAAATCCGAGGAACTTCGCCAGCGCCTGGAAAGCGGCCGCCCGCTGCGCGTCAAGGCTGGTTTCGACCCCACCGCCCCGGACCTGCACTTGGGCCACACCGTGCTGCTCAACAAGCTGCGCCAGTTCCAGGACCTCGGCCACCAGGTCATCTTCCTGATCGGCGACTTCACCGGCATGATCGGCGACCCGTCCGGCAAGAACGTCACCCGCAAGCCGCTCAGCAAGGACGACGTGCTCGCCAACGCACGCACCTATGAGGACCAGGTCTTCAAGGTGCTGGACCGCGACAAGACCGAAGTGCGCTTCAACTCGGAGTGGTTCGGCAAGATGGGCGCGGCCGATATGATCCGTCTGGCCGGTCAGCACACCGTGGCGCGCATGCTCGAGCGCGACGACTTCGCCAAGCGCTACGCCGCCCAGCAGTCGATTGCCCTGCATGAGTTCCTTTACCCGCTGGTCCAGGGTTACGACTCGGTCGCCCTCGAGGCGGACGTCGAGCTCGGCGGCACCGACCAGAAGTTCAACCTGCTGATGGGCCGTGGCCTGCAGGAGCACTACGGGCAGCAGCCGCAGATCGTGCTGACCATGCCACTGCTGGAGGGCCTGGACGGCGTGGCCAAGATGTCCAAGTCGCTCAACAACTACATCGGGATCAATGAGCCGGCCATCGATATGGTCACCAAGACCATGAAGATCGGTGACGACCTGATGTGGCGCTGGATCGAGCTGCTTTCCTTTGATATCAGCCAGGCCGAAGCGGTGAGCCTGCGCGAGCAGGTCCAGGCCGGCGGCCTGAACCCGCGTGAGGTCAAGCTGCGCCTGGCGCGCGAGCTGACCACCCGCTTCCACGATGCCGCGGCGGCCGAACAGGCCATCGCAGGCTGGAACGCCGCCGTGACCGGGCAGGGCGATGTGACCCTGCTGCCGCTGCAGGAAGTGGCGATCCCGACCGAGGGTCTGCGTATCGGTGCGTTGTTGACCGCTGCAGGCCTGACCCCGAGCAACTCCGAGGCCTCCCGCAAGCTCAAGGAGCGTGCAGTGAAGGTCGATGGCGAGGTCGTGGACGACGCCCAGCAGGTGTTCGTGCCCGGTTTTGAAGGCCTGCTGCAGGTCGGCAAGCGCACCTTTGCCCGCGTGCTGCTGGTTGGGGCCTAAGCGCCACAAGGGGTTCGGGCGATCCGGACCCCTTCGAGCATGAATGGGAGGGAGGCGACGTGAAAAAATGTCGTCTGCCCCCTTCACAAACGCCCCGGATGGGGACATACTTTCCCTCCCCCGACGCAGGGGCCACCGCAAGGCGGCAACCGCGAAGGATCAGGACCTCAACCACTTCGAAAGAAGGTGTTGACGGAAACGAAAAGCCTGACATAATAGGCGGCTCGCAACGACGAAAGCCTCTCGGGGCAAACGACRAAGCGGCATCGGCAACAACGTCCACTTCGGTGTGACGGCCTTGAAAAAAGGTGTTGACGAAGCAGATAAGCCGGCTATAATGGGCGGCTCGCAACGACGGAAACGTCGGGGCACACGGAGGAAGGCGCTGAGGCCGACTCCCAAGTTCTTTGACAGTATGCGCAGGTATCTTGTGAAGGCGCCTGCAGGAAGGATGATTGTCCATCTTGCAGACGTTTGATCAAGCAAYATATCAATTGTTTTAAAGCAAGCGAAACGTTGCCAGCGGTYAAGCATCTGCAGCTTTAAATTTTTAGTCTTCGGACTATGCGTTTTTAAGTGAAGAGTTTGATCCTGGCTC
>NZ_JBFULO010000374.1:0-3873 GCF_054049855.1 Stenotrophomonas sp. P5_B8
GCCGATGAAGCCGCCGCCGACCACCAGCAGCTTGCCCGGCACGTCGGCCAGTTCCAACGCATCGGTGGAATCCATCACCCGCTTGTCGTCCCACGGGAAGTTCGGCAGCTTCACCGCCTGCGAACCGGCGGCGATGATGCACTGCTCAAAGCGCAGCAGCTGGGTCTTGCCGTCGTCGCCGACGATCTCCAGCTCGTTGGCCGAGACGAACCTGGCAAGGCCCTGCACGGTGCGCACCTTGCGCTGCTTCGCCATGCCGGCCAGGCCCTTGGTCAGCTGGGTGACCACCTTTTCCTTGTAGCCGCGCAGCTTGTCCAGGGTGATCGTCGGCTTGCCGAACTCCACGCCGAAATCACCGGCGTGGGCGACTTCGTCGATCACCGCCGCCGCATGCAGCAGCGCCTTGGACGGGATGCAGCCGACGTTGAGGCAGACGCCGCCGAGGCTGGCGTAACGCTCGATCAGCACCGTGTCCACGCCCAGATCGGCCGACCGGAAGGCGGCGGTGTAGCCGCCCGGGCCCGCGCCGAGCACCACCATCTTGCATTCGATGTCGGCCGGCTTGCCCGAGGACAGCGCCGGCTGCGGTGCGGCCGGTTCGGCCGGGGCGCGGTGCGACGGGGTCACCGGCGGCTTGCTGGCCGATGCCTCGGCCTTGGGCGCGTCGGCCTTGGCCGGTGCGGCCGGTGCGGCGGCCTCACCTTCGGCCTCCAGCAGCAGCACCACGTCGCCTTCGGAGAGGTTGTCGCCGAGCTTGACCTTGATTTCCTTGACCACGCCGGCCGCCGAAGACGGCACTTCCAACGTCGCCTTGTCCGATTCCAGCGTGACCAGGCCCTGGTCCTTCTTCACCGTGTCACCCACGGCGACCAGCAGTTCGATCACCGGGACACCGCTGTAATCGCCGATGTCGGGAACCTTGATTTCAATTGCGGCCATTGTTGTTCTCCTGGGACTCAGCCGGCCTTGCCGGCGAGCAGTTGCTGCAGTTCGTCGAGCGACTCGTCCAGATCTTTCCAGCGACGGTCGAGCTTCTTTTCCTTGGTGTCGCTGGCTTCGATCAGCAGCGCCACCTGTTTCATCATCAGCCTGCCGCTGCCGCACTCCGGGCGCGGGCCACTGAAACGCTGCCCATCCACCTGGAAGGACAGCACTTCACCGTCCAGCACCGCGGCCTTGCGATCAACCGGCACCGCCGCATCGAGCGCGGCTTGCCAACTGCGCAGCAGCCGCTGCGCCAACGCGGCCGGAATGCTGACCTGGTACTGGTCCGGCGACTGGTCCACGCGCAGTTCCAGGCCGCCACCACGGGCGCTGTTGTTCCAGTTGTACACGCGCTTGTCGGCGCGGCTGAAACGCAGCGTCCATTCCGCTTCCTGGGTACCGGGCAGCAGCGCCACGCCGGTCTCGACCCCGCTCTTGGGCAGGGTCACCAACGACAGCGCCGGCTGCGCCTTGCCCTCGAACAGGGTTTCCACTGCCTGGCCATAGTTGCCAACGGCCGGCGGCCAGCCGCGCCCCAGGCCGGACGCGCATTCCGCCGCGACCGCCTGCGACGCCGGCAGCACCGCCAGCATCAGCATCACTGCCAGGCGCTGCCTCACAGCAGGACGCGCCGCATGTCGGCCAGCACCTGGGACAGGTAGGTGGTGAAGCGCGCGGCCAGCGCGCCGTCGATCACGCGGTGGTCGTAGCTCAGCGACAGCGGCAGCATCAGCTTCGGCGCGAACTCCTTGCCGTTCCAGACCGGCTGGATGGACGACTTGGACACGCCGAGGATGGCCACTTCCGGTGCATTGACGATCGGCGTGAACGCCGTGCCACCGATGCCGCCCAGCGAGCTGATCGAGAAGCAGCCGCCGCTCATGTCGGCCGGGCCGAGCTTGCCGTCGCGCGCCTTCTTGGCCAGTTCGCCCGATTCCTGCGCGATCTGCACCACGCCCTTCTTGTCGACGTCGCGGATCACCGGCACGACCAGGCCGCTCGGCGTATCGGCGGCGAAACCGATGTTGAAGTACTTCTTCAGGGTCAGGTTCTCGCCGCTGGCATCGAGCGAGGCGTTGAACTCGGGGAACTTCTTCAGCGCCGCGGCGCTGGCCTTGACCAGGAAGGCGAGCATGGTCAGCTTGATGCCGGCCTTCTCGTTTTCCTTGTTCAGCGCCACGCGCAGGGCTTCCAGCTCGGTGATGTCGGCCTGTTCGAACTGGGTGACGTGCGGAATCATGGCCCAGTTGCGGGCCAGGTTGGCGCCGGAGATCTTCTTGATCCGCGACAGCGGCTGCACCTCGACCTCGCCGAACTTGCTGAAGTCGACCTTCGGCCAGGCCAGCAGGTTCAGGCCGCCGCCGGCGGCAACGGAGCCACCGCTCGCTGCGCCGCCACCGGTCAGGGCGGACTTGACGAACTTCTGCACGTCGCCCTTGGTGATGCGGCCGCCCTTCTCGGTGCCGCTCAGCTGGTTCAGGTCCACACCCAGCTCGCGGGCGAACACGCGCACCGCCGGGGAGGCATACGGCACCTTCTGCGGCAGCACACTGTCGGCATTGAACTGCACCGGCGGGCTGCTCGGGGCACCGGCGGACGGTGCGGCAGCGGCAGCGGCCGGGGCCGGCTGGGTCGCCTTGGCGGCGGCCTGCTCGATATCGCGGGCGGCCAGCTTGTCCGGCTCGGCGGTGGTGGCGACCGGCTCGACCTTGGTCGCGGTCTCGGCCGCTTCGGTCTTGGCCGCCGGGGCCGGCGCAGCGGCAGCGGCCGGCTGGGCCTGGCCTTCGCTGACTTCGATCAGGGCAACGACCTTGCCCTCGGACAGATTGTCGCCAACCTTGACCTTGATCTCCTTGACGACGCCGGCCACCGAGGACGGCACTTCCATCGTGGCCTTGTCCGATTCCAGCGTGACCAGGCCCTGGTCCTTCTTGACGGTGTCTCCAACGGCGACCAGCACCTCGATTACCGGGATATCGCTGTAGTCACCGATATCGGGGACAAGTGCTTCCTTGATTTCGGCCATGGGGATAACTCCGGCAATCTGGTGTAGGGAATCGCCTATTGTGGGGGCAGGAGGCGTCAGCGCCAACCGGCTGGGCGAACTTTTGCGCCCCCTGTCCCGGGACAACCTGTTGCAGCGGCCTGCTTTGCCCGGCTTGCGCTTGGTACAGCACGAAGCAGTATTTTCCAGTCGGTACCGTATTGTCCGCCGCCGCGCGCCGGAGTCAGCCGCTTACGGCCGCCGTGCATCGGCCAGCGGTTGCCATGCCGCCTGCAGCTTCGGCAGCGGCCAGGCCGCGTTGGCCGGGCTGGTGGAGGGCAACGACCAGATCGCCAGCGGCCGGCCGGTCTGCGCCAACGTCGGCGCGACGAAACGCTGGAAGGCCTGGTGCGCGGTACCACCATTGCAGGCGACCGCGCGCAACTGCGGCAACGTGGCGATCAGTGCGCCCAGCGCATTGGGCACTTCGCTACCCCGCACGATCGACGCATCCAGGCTGCCACGTCGCCGGCACTGGCCGATGACATCCCACAGGCCGACGCCGCTGGCATTCAACGCGGCGATGCGCGTTGCATACGGCAACGCCGCATCGACACCACACAACACCTGCATCAGCGGCCAGAAACGATTGCGTGGATGGGCGTAGTACTGCGCGGCCTGCAGCGATGCCAACCCGGGCATCGAGCCCAGCACCAGCACACGACAATCCCCGGACACCTGCGCGGGAAAGYCGATGCAGGTCGATTCTTCCATCACATCTCCACCAGGTGCATGAACATCCTCCAGCGTAACAATTGCCGATTTTGCAGGGCTTTTCTGCTGTTCGCTGAACGGAACAAACTAAATTTTAACGCGCGTCGGATTCGATTCATGTTGTGGGGACT
>NZ_JBFULO010000375.1:0-3845 GCF_054049855.1 Stenotrophomonas sp. P5_B8
AGGCGGTGCAGGCCGAAGGAGATGCCCTGCCCCTGCGCCTTGAGGATGGCTTCCTTGGCGCACCACACCCGGAAGAACCACGGGTTGCGGGTGGGTTCGTCCAGGCCGAGCAGCCAGTCGATTTCGGCCGGGTGGAAGAAGCGTTCGATGATCTCGCGCATGCGCGGCCGCGGCCGCAGTGGCTCCAGGTCCACGCCCAGGCGGACGCCCTCGCCCAGCGCAACCAGCAGCAGGCCATGGCTATGGCTCCAGCCGGTGCCCAGGTGCGAGAACGCGTCGTGCAGCTCCGGGCGGCCACGCAGGTCGCGCTGCAGTGGCAGGGTCTGCGGGTCGGCGCCGAGCTGGTCGGCCAGCAACACCCGAGCCTGCGGCTCGCCGCGCGTACCGTTGACGTGCGGCAGGCACCAGACCGTGACCGGACCGAACCGCCACGGGCCGCCAAGGGCGGTAGCCACCCTCATGCCTGCACCCGGTGAGGACGGCTGCACGGTGATTTCACGGCGGCTGACGTCAACTGGCCCGGTCGTTCACACAACCTGGGAGTCAAGACTATGGGCATCATCATCTGGTTGATCGTTGGTGGCATCGTGGGCTGGCTTGCCAGCATCATCATGCGACGCGACGCACAGCAGGGCATCATCCTCAACATCGTGGTCGGCATCGTCGGCGCGCTGATCGCCGGTTTCCTGTTCGGCGGTGGCATCAACGAAGCGATCACGATCCGTACGTTCCTGTTCTCGTTGATTGGTGCGGTGATCCTGCTCGCCCTGGTCAATCTGTTCACGCGCAAAAGCATCCGCTGACCAACGCGCGATGGATCCAGACAAGGCCCGGCATCGCCGGGCCTTGTCGTTTCTGTCAGCCCAGCTGCACCCAGGCCGGGGCGTGGTCGCTGGGACGGTCCCAGGTGCGCGGCTCGCGGTCGATGCCCGAGGCGATGGCGCGCGCCTTGAGCGCGTCGGAGACCAGCGTCAGGTCGATGCGCAGGCCCAGGTTGCGGCGGAAACCGGCCGCGCGGTAATCCCACCAGCTGAACACGCCTTCTTCCTCGCTGTGCAGGCGGAACGCGTCATGCAGGCCGAGCTGCAGCAGCTTGTTGAGTGCGCCGCGCTCGGCGGTGGAGGTGAGGATGTGGTTTTCGTTCCACACCAGCGTGTCGTTCACGTCGCGCGCGTCCGGGGCGATGTTGAAATCGCCCATCACCACCAACTCGGGGTACTGCTGCAGTTCGGCAGCCACCCAGGCGTGCACCGCGTCCAGCCAGCGCAGTTTGTATTCGTACTTGTCGGTGCCCACATCCTGACCGTTGACCACGTACAGATTGATGATGCGCACGCCGTTGACGGTGCCGGCGATGGCGCGCTTCTGCTCGTCCTCAAAGCCGGGAATGCCGATCTGCACATCCTGCGCCGGTTCGCGCGAGAGCAGCGCGACCCCGTTGTAGGTCTTCTGCCCGGCAAACACGCTGCGGTAACCCAGCCCGGCCAGGACCGCGTCGGGGAACTTGTGGTCCTCCATCTTGGTTTCCTGGATGCCGACCACGTCCGGCGCGAACGCGGTGAGCCACTGTTCCAGGTGCGGCAGGCGCACGTTGAGCGAATTGACGTTCCAGGAGGCGATTTTCATGGGCGCCATTCTACCGGGTAGTGCCGGCCGCTGGCCGGCGGCCGTGTGCAGCCCGAGCCCGGGCATCGTGGACAGCTGCATCGCCGTTGCGCACGTTAGGCTGTGGCCCCTGATCGCACGGAAACCCCATGGACGCAGATGCCTTCGTAGCCAAGTGGTACGCAGAGAAAGAACAACTGTTGGCCGCCGCCTGGGCCCCGGGAACGGAATCAGCCGCACGGATCGCCGCCATGGCACTGTCACCTGCGCAGGCACACCAATTGCGGGACATGCTCGATGTGTTCGCCACCGATGCCCTGTACACCCTGCTTCTCGGGCTCGATGGCAGCGCTGCGCTGGGAGGCGACCAGCGCCACTACACCGTGTTGGACGAAGATGGTTCGGTGATCGCATCGGAAGGCGATCTGGAGGCGGCTGCCTATGCGTGGTTCCACGAAGGCCGGCGCTCGCGGCCTGAATGCTGATCGTTCCTTTCACTCGGCCTGATTCGGGCGGATTCGGACGTGGCCGCACGGAAGCTTGAGCCGAACGGGGCGGACCATCGGACCATCGACGCGTTCGACGCGTTCGACGCGTTCGACGCAGTTTGCCGGGTCATGGGCGGTGACAGACGCAGCCGAGCATGGCTCGGCTCTACCGTTGGGATGCGCTGCCCGCTAGCGCAGCAGTGCTTTCAACATCCCGGCGATCTTCGAATACGGCGGCTTGAGCAGGTCGCTGGCGGCCCAGCGCGACTGCCACAGGATCGGCAGCTGCTTGCTGAGCCCGTCGAAGCCGGCGCGACCGTGATACGCGCCCATGCCGCTCGGGCCAACGCCGCCGAACGGCAGGTCGTTGATGGCGAAATGCAGCAGGGTGTCGTTGACGGTGATGCCGCCGGCCACCACCTGGCCGAGCACGCGCTCGACGGTGGCGCGTTGCTGGCTGAAGACGTACAGCGCCAGCGGCCGGTCGCGGCCCTGCACCTCGGCCAGCGCCGCGTCCAGGTCCGGGTAGGCGCACACCGGCAGGATCGGGCCGAAGATCTCCTCCTGCATCAGGTCCAGATCGGCAGGCGGGTCGAGCACGATGGTCGGCACGATCAGGCGTTCGCGCGCGGCGCGTTCGGGATCGACAGCGGCCAGTTCGATCACCGGCACGCCGCGTTCGCGGGCCTGGTCGAGGTAGCCACGCAGCCGCTGGTACTGGCCTTCATGGATGATCCGGGTGTAGTCCGACGCATCACTGAAATCGCCGTAACGCGCACGCACCTGGGTCTGCAGCTGCTGCACCAGCTCGCGCTGGCGGGCGCCATCGATCAGCACGTAATCCGGTGCGATGCAGGTCTGACCCGCGTTGAACCACTTGCCGGTGGCCAGGCGCGCGGCGGCCTTGTCCAGCGGATAGTCGCTGCAGACGATCGCCGGCGATTTGCCGCCCAGCTCCAGGGTCAACGGGGTGAGGTGCGGCGCGGCGGCGGCCATGACCTTGCGCCCGATCGCGGTGGAGCCGGTGAACACCAGATGGTCCAGGGGCGAGCCGGCCAGCGCACCGGCCAGCGCGCCGTCGCCCTGCACCACCGCCACGCGCTGCGCGGGAAACACCTCGGCCAGCAATGCCTGCAGGAACGCGCTGGTGCGCGGGGTGTGTTCGGACGGCTTGAGGATGACGTGGTTGCCGGCGGCGATCGCGGTGGCCAGCGGTATCAGCGCCAGGTTGACCGGGTAGTTCCACGGCGAGATCACCCCGACCACGCCCAACGGCACCGCGCGGGTCTGCGCGCGCGCCGGCCAGAACCGTACCCCCACGGCGACCCGACGCGGGCGCGCCCAGCGCCGCAGGTGCTTGAGCAGGTGATCGATCTCGCCCAGCACGGTCATGCCGTCGGCGATCAGCGATTCGTGGGGGGAGCGGTGGCCGAAGTCGGCCGAAATGGCCTCGGCCATCTGCGGCAACTGCGCCTTCAACGCGGCGCGCAGTCGCTGCAGGTCGTCGCGGCGCTGGTCCAGCGAGGGGCGGTTGGCCTGCCAGGCGCTGCGCAGGGTCTGCAGGATCGCCGGCAGTGCGGTGGGATCGGTGTGGGCATCGCTCATGGGGCGACTATAGCGAGACGCTGCGTGAGCGCGTGTCACGGGGTAGTGCCGGCCGCTGGCCGGCAACCGCACATGCGCCTCCGAAAGCGCAACGGTAGTGCCGGCCGCTGGCCGGCAGCCTCACATGCGCCTCCGAAAGCGCATGGA
>NZ_JBFULO010000376.1:0-3813 GCF_054049855.1 Stenotrophomonas sp. P5_B8
CCTGGGCAAAATCAAGGAGGAGGCCGCCCCGCGGCCGGGGGACATTTGCGCCAGGSGCCTRCCGGCCGCTACGGGGCCCTCACGCGCGCGACAAACCCAACCGAAGCCACAGCCCCTATCCACACACCGCCGGCACTGACCGTCCACACGAGCAGCGGCGTGCCCAATCTGCGATGGCCCTTGCAACAAGACGCTCCCTCAGACGGGAGAAGAACCAAAAAAGAACGGGACGGCCAAGGCCGTCCCGTCCGGTGCTGCAGGAAACGCGCCTGTTACAGCGCAGCGTCCTTGAGCTTCTTGAGCGGACGCACCTTCAGCTTGGTGGAGGCCGGCTTGGCGGCGAACCACTGCTCTTCCTTGGTGAACGGGTTGATGCCCTTGCGCTTCGGCTTGGCCGCGACGCTGACGGTGGTGATCTTCAGCAGGCCCGGCAGGGTGAAGCTGCCAGCGCCCTTCTTGTGCACCGAAGCGGCGACGGCGCCTTCCAGCGAGGCGAGCACGGCGCGGACGTCCTTGGCGACAACGCCGGACGTTTCAACGATGTGTGCAACCAGACCAGACTTGCTCAGTACGTCCTTGATCGGCTTGGGAGCGGCCGGCTTGGCGGCTGCCTTGGTAGCGACTTTCTTTACTGCCTTCTTCGGGGCAGCCTTCTTAGCGGTCTTTGCCATGGTTTCCTGTTCCGTGAACGGTTGGTTGTTTGGTCGCGCCGAACCCGGTCGGCAAGCGAAATGTAGGGCAACAATGCGGCGCCGCCAATAGGCAATCGCATAAAAATTCGCGATTTCCCGCCTGTTGGTTACCGCAGTGCATCAGTACATGCCCGGAAAACAGGGGGCGCGACCACCCGGGAGGGACCGCGGCGGCACCAGGACGTTGCGCCGGATGCAGCGCAAACCCCTTGAAAACAGCGGTTATTTTTCTTCCGGCGGGCAAGGCGGGGCCTGCTCGGGGCATGCGTCGTCACGGCGGGCACACAGGCCCGACGCGGTGCTAACGCCGCATCGTCCATGCTGGCCCTGCCATTCATCCGCAGGAGACAAACCGATGGGTATTTCGCGTCATGCCACCGCGCACTGGGAAGGTGACCTCAAGACAGGCAAGGGACAACTGAGCACGCCACAGAGCGGCCTGATGGACAAAACCCGCTATGCCTTCAGCAGCCGCTTCGGCGATGAGAAGGGCACCAATCCCGAAGAACTGATCGCCGCCGCACACGCCGGCTGCTTCACCATGGCGCTGTCGGCCAAGCTCACCGAGGCCGGCTTCGTGCCCACCTCGCTGGATACCGAAGCCAAGGTCGACCTGTCCATGGAAGGCGGCCCGCAGCTTTCGCAGATCACCCTGAAGGTGAAGGCAGTGGTGCCGAAGATCGATGCGGCGCAGTTCCGCGCGATTGCCGACGACGCCAAGCAGAACTGTCCGGTGTCCAAGGCACTGAGCGCAGTGCCGATCAGCCTGGAGGCCGAGCTGGCGAGCTGAGCGTGCCGCAGTGCGCATTGAGTGAACCCGGCAGGGGCGGCATAGTCGCCCCTGTTTCGTTGCGGGGAGCATCGTATGCGCGTTCGTGTTCTGGCTGTCCTGTTGTCCTGTCTGTGCGCGACCCAGGCGCAGGCCGATGTCCGGCTGCTGACCGCCGCGACCCTCCACACCGGTGAGCCCGATGCACCGGCCGCTACCGCGCTGGCCTGGGACGATGCCAGCGGCCGCGTGCTGGCGGTGGGCGAGCGCAAGGCGCTGCTTGCGCTGTACCCGCTGGCGGCGCTGACCGACCTGGGCGATGCGACCGTGGTGCCGGGCCTGATCGATGCGTACGCCCACCTGATGTTCCTCGGCAGCACGCTGATGCAGGCCGATCTGACCGGCGCGACCAGCAAGGCTGAGATCGTCGCGCGGCTGCAGCGCTTCGCGGCCGACAACCGGGACGGCTGGCTGCTGGGCAACGGCTGGGACCAGAACCAGTGGACGCAGACGGATTTCCCGACCGTGGCCGACCTCGATGCGGCGTTCCCGGAGCGTCCGGTCTGGCTCGGGCGCATCGACGGACATGCCGGCTGGGCCAACAGCGCCGCCCTGCGTGCGCTGGCGAAGCAGCCCGGGCAGCGCGCCCTGGCCGGGCGCTGGCAGCCGGCGGGCGGGCGCATCGTCCGCGATGCGCGCGAGCAGCCCAGCGGAGTATTCATCGACGGCGCGATGGAGCTGGTGCGCGCGGCGATCCCGGCACCGAGCGAGGCCGCCCGCGAACAGATGCTCACCCGAGCACTGCGCAAAGCAGTCAGCCAGGGGCTGACCGGGGTGCATGACATGGGCGTATCGCGCGAGGACCTGGCACTGATGCGCCGTTTCGCCGATGCCGGCCAGCTGCCGCTGCGCATCGATGCCTATGCCGATGGCAACAGCGCGGCACTGGCCGATCTGTGCGCGCAGGGCGCGTATCGGCATCCCGGTGGGCGGCTGGCAATGCAGGGCGTGAAGCTGTTCATGGACGGCGCGCTGGGCAGCCGTGGCGCGGCGCTGCTGGCCGACTACAGCGATGACCCGCACAACCGCGGGCTGCTGGTGATCTCGCCGGACGACTTCGAGGCCGCCGTGCGCAAGGCCGATGGCTGTGGCGTGCAGGTGGCCACCCATGCGATCGGCGACCGGGGCAACCGCATCGCGCTGGATACCTACGCGCGCGTGCTGGGGCCGCGCAGCGACCGCGATCACCGCTGGCGGATCGAGCATGCGCAGGTGGTCGCGCTGCAGGACATTCCGCGCTTTGCCGAACTGGGCGTGATCGCATCGATGCAGCCCACCCATGCGACCTCGGACATGGGCTGGGCGCAGGACCGGGTCGGGCCCGAGCGCATTCTGGGCGCGTACGCGTGGCGGCGGATGCTCGCCGCCGGGGCGCATATCGCACTTGGCTCGGATTTCCCGGTGGAACAGGTCGACCCGCGGCTGGGGCTGTATGCCGCGGTGACCCGGCAGGATCGCGCCGGGCAACCGCCCGGTGGCTGGCAGCCGGACCAGCGCCTGAGCGCGGCCGAGGCGCTGCGTGGTTTCACCGCCGATGCGGCGTGGGCCGGCCACGACGAAGGCCAGGTGGGGCGACTGCAGCCGGGGCTGCGTGCGGACTTCGTGGTGCTGGATCGCGATCCGCTGACGGTGCCGCCGGCGCAACTGGCCGAACTGCAGGTGCGGTCGACGTGGGTGGATGGGCGGCCGGTGTACGAGGACGCGACGCACTGAGGCGCCACGTCGCGGTTAGCGCTGCGCGCTGATCACCAGTCCAGCGTGCCGCGGATGACCGTCTGCACCTGGCCGCCGGACCACACATCGCCAGCGGCATCGATGTGCAGGCTGAGCCGCGCATCGTGGCCGACCTCGCGGCCCTGGCTGACCACGTAGTCGCGCGCACCGCCAGGCAGGGCGTCGCGGCTGTCCAGCCAGGCGGCCAGCACCGCGTTGGCCGCGCCGGAGGCGGCATCTTCGAAGCGTCGGCCATTGCCGACGAACGCACGCACGGCCAGGTCCCAGGCCTGGCCCTGGCTGCGCGCATAGGCGAACACGCCCATGCTGTCGGTGCTTTCGGCGAGCGCGGCAATGGCATCCCAGTCCGGGCGGAGCGCGCGCAGGGTGGCCTCATCGCGCAGTTCCACCACCCACCAGCTGCGCCCGCCGGCCATCCGCGCCGGTGGCAGCGCGCCCAGCGCCCAGCCCTGCAGGGCGGCCTGCAGGCGCGGATCGGTGGCCTCGGTCACCTCGGCGACGCTGGCGCGCGGGGTGCGGATGGCGATGGTGCGGGCCGCGCCGTCACCGTCCACGCGC
>NZ_JBFULO010000377.1:0-3797 GCF_054049855.1 Stenotrophomonas sp. P5_B8
CCACCGGCCGTTGGCCGATCCGGCGTTCACGATGCAGCTGGGCGACGCCAACCGGATCGCCGAGGCCACCGGGATCACCACCGTGGCCGATTTCCGCCGCCGCGATGTGGCTGCAGGCGGGCACGGCGCACCGCTGATGCCGGCCTTCCACCTGGCGATGCTGGGCACCACCGATGAGGATCGCGCGATTCTCAACTTGGGTGGCATCGGCAACCTGACCCTGATTCCCCGCGATGGCGTGCCACGCGGCTTCGACACCGGCCCGGCCAATGCACTGATGGATGCGTGGTGCCAGCGCCACCGGGGCGTGCCATTCGATGCGGACGGGGCGTTTGCGGCCAGTGGGACCTTCGACGAGGCGTTGCTGGCGCGTTGGCTGGCCGAGCCGTGGTTTGCGTTGCCGCCGCCGAAGAGTACCGGGCGCGAGCAGTTCCACCTGGACTGGGCCGAGCAGGCGCTGGGCGAAGGCGAGCTGGCGGCGGCCGATGTGCAGGCCACGCTGATGGAGCTCACGGCGGCGACGGTGGCCAACGCGTTGCTGGCGCACCTGCCCGAGGCGAAGCGGGTGCTGGTGTGCGGCGGTGGGGTGCGTAATTCACAGCTGCTGCGCCGGTTGGGCGCGCGGTTGCCGGGGGTGGTGATCCAATCCAGTGCGGTGCACGGGTTGGACCCGGATTATCTGGAGGCGATGGGGTTTGCGTGGCTRGCGCAGCGGACGCTGGACGGCTTGCCGGGGAATCTGCCGAGCGTGAGCGGGGCGCGGGGGCCGCGGATTCTGGGGGCGATACATCCGGCGTAGGGGAAGAGCAAGAGCAAGAGCARGAGCAAGAGCAAGAGCAGCCGAGCATGGCTCGGCTCTACCGGGGCAAGGGCAGCCGAGCCATGCTCGGCAACCGCGCGCAGCGCGGTGCTATCCGCGCCCGGCGATCCCTCTACCCTTGGGATGGTCGCCAGTGCCCTGCGCTACACCCCTTGGGCGTCCGGCAATGCCTGCAAYGCGGCGATGGCGTCGGCCAGGGCGTCCACTTCGGGATTCTGGAAGCCGCTGCGTACTTCGAGTTCGCTGGCGAACAGGCCCTGTTCGAGCAGCACCACGCAGGTGTGTTCACGGGTCCAGCCGCGTGCGACCGCCACGCGCCGGATGCGTTCGTTCAACAGCGGGTCCAGATCCCGCAGCAGCAGATCGACCATTGTTCTCCCCCGTCGGCAAGCACCGCCCCCACGGCACAACGGGGGTGATCATGGCCCAGCGCGGCGCGGCGGGCAACCTGGGTCAGGCTGGCGGGGCGTGTCGGCGCTGCTGACGGATCAACAAGGCACACAGGATCACCACCGGGATGCCGATCAATGCGGTGCCGGTGAAGAACAGCGCATACCCGTCCAGCAGGGTGCGGCCCTGGGCCAACGATTGCACCGCCCAACCGGACAGCCCTTTCAATGCCTTGCCGGGCATCGCATAGAACGAGCTCAGCAAGGCGTACTGGGTGGCGGTGTAGCCGATGCTGGTCAGGCTGGACATGTAGGCGATCAACGCCGTGCCGGCGAAGCCGCCGGAGATGTTGTCGATGGCCATGGCGATGGCGAAGCTGGTCGGGTCCGGGCCGACATAGGCCAGCCAGGCAAAGGCGAGGTTGGACGCCGGGCCAAGCACCGCGCCGACCAGCAACGTGGCGAGCACGCCCCAGCGCACCGACACCAGGCCGGCCGCGGCGATGCCGATGAAGGTGGCCACCAGCCCGACCGAGCCGCGCACCGCGCCGACGGTCTCTTCGGCCAGGCCCAGATCCACGTAGAACGGATTGGCCATCGGACCCATGATGAAATCGGCCATGCGATAGACGCTGATGGCCAGCAGGATCAGGATCGCGCCGCTGCGGTGTTCGCGCACGAAGGCGACGAACGGCCCTACCAGTGCATCGAACAGGCCGCGTGGCGTCCACAGCGGGGCGGCCTGGGTCTGCACGGCCAGCTGCGCGCGCGCCGGCTCCCGGGCCATCACCACCGCCACCACGCCGAGTGCCATCAGGCCGGCCATGATTTCGTAGGACATCTGCCAGCCCACCCGCGCGGCGATCAGCAGGATCAGCGCATCGGTGACCAGCAGCGCGGTGCGATAGCCCAGCGCGGCCGAGGAGGTCAGCAGGCCGAGCTGTTCACTGTTCTCGGCGATTTCGATGCGCCAGGCATCGATGACGATGTCCTGGGTGGCCGAGGCGAAGGCCACCACGGTGGCCATCACCCCGAACACCACCAGGTGCTCCCAGGCGATGCCCAGGAAGACGAAATGGCCGCCCTTGGGCTGGACCAGCGCCATGCCCACCAGCGCCACGGCCACCACCAGCTGGGACAACAGCATCCAGCCACGGCGGCGGCCGAAGCGCCCCAGCAGCGGCGCGTTGACCTTGTCCACCAGTGGGGCCCAGAGGAACTTCATCGAGTAGGCCAGGCCCACCCACGACAGGAAGCCGATGGTGGTCAGCTCGATGCCTTCCTTGCGCATCCAGAAGCCGAGCGTGTTGCCGACCAGGTAGATCGGCAGGCCGGAACTGAAGCCCAGCAGCAGCATGGCCAGCACCTTGCGCTGGCGCAGGTTGGTCAGCACCCGCTGCCACGGGCGACGCGGCTTGACGACCGCTTCGGTCATGGGGCGTAGTCCACCGTGAACGGGGCATGGTCGGAGAAACGCTCATCGCGGTAGACCGCGCAGCTGCGCAGGCGATCGCGCRGGCCAGGACTGACGAACTGGTAGTCGATGCGCCAGCCGACGTTGTTGGCCCGGGCCGCGCCGCGGTTGCTCCACCAGGTGTAATCCTGGCCTTCGGGATGCAGCAGGCGGTAGGCGTCGGTCCAGCCCTGGCCGGCGGCGATGTCCAGCGCTTGGCCGGCGTCGGCGCACTGGCCGTTGAGCCAGTCGCGCTCGGGCGGCAGGCAGCCGGAGTTTTTCTGGTTGGACTTCCAGTTCTTGATGTCCAGCGCCGAGCGCACGATGTTCCAGTCGCCGCACAGCACGTAGTCGCGGCCACTGGCCAGCCACTCCGCCAGGATCGGGCGCAGCCACTCCATCACTTCGTACTTGAAACCCTGGCGCAGGTCGCCCGAACTCCCCGACGGAATATAGAAGGAGACCACGCTGAGGTTGCCGTAGCGGGCCTCGATGTAGCGGCCTTCATCGTCGAACGGGGCCCAGYCCAGCGAGGTGATGACCTGGTCGGGCTCGCGCTTGCTGTAGATGGCCACGCCGCTGTAGCCCTTCTTGGTGATGGCGTCGCGGTAGAAGCAGTGGTGGCCGTCCGGACGGAACATCGGGTCGGTCAGCTGGTCTTCCTGGGCCTTGGTTTCCTGGATGCAGAGCACGTCGGCGTCCTGGGCGCGGAACCAGTCGAGGAAGCCTTTGGTGGCGGCGGAACGGATGCCGTTGGCGTTGAAACTGATGATGCGCATGCTGACCCGGGTCTGGAGCGGTAACCGGGAAAGCATACCGGGAAGACCCCGCCACGGCTCGCCGGGATGCGCCGTCGGTGCCAGCCGTTGGGGAGGACCGGGAAATGCTGCGCGGCGCGGGAGAAGGCGGTCTGAGGGCGAAAAAAGCGCCCATGCATTAGGATTTGCGGTCCAAATGAATTGAATAGAGTCCTGATGAGCGACCATCGCCACCGTTTCCTGCAACTGGCCCTGACCGCCGACGCCCTGCGTTTTGGCCAGTTCACCCTCAAGTCGGGCCGCCTGAGCCCCTATTTCTTCAATGCCGGCCGCTTCGATTCGGGCGCGCGCATGGTCCAGCTGGCCGCCTGCTACGC
>NZ_JBFULO010000378.1:0-3783 GCF_054049855.1 Stenotrophomonas sp. P5_B8
CCTTTAGCTTGAATGTCGGAGGGCAATCGAGAGGGCTGTTGGCCATGCGGCTCTGTCTGCCCCTTGCCCTGCATCGACGCGCGGCGAGGCTCGCGAAGCGATCTCGCTACTACCGTTGATCAGGAATATCGAGAGCCCTCAGGGAACTCGCTCATGCGTCGCTGAGCGGACAATAAAAGAGGGAATGTCTACTAGTGTGATTGATCTACTGTGTGTCACGCTTGTTGTACAAATCTCTGATCTAGATGAGATAGCTCCGCGATCACATCTATCTCGGTGAAGCGTTCATAGAGACCCTCCAGATCTGAGCTTTTAACTCGAAACTGGCTCCTCTTCTTCGAGATTGCTCTTCCTTCAGAAGGCTGTTCAAGTTTGATGCCAGGGTCGTAGTAGACGCTGGCATTTGCCAACGAGGCGAGGAGGCGGCCAAACTCAGCCCCTGTTCCCAGGAGGACGCGACTTCCAAATCTGTACTTCGGGGCATCCCCGCGCATTATCTGTGCGGGAACAAACGCGGCCTTGGCGTGCTTTGACTTCCAGTGATCTAGCAATTTTGCGAATGACCATGACATCGCTACATCACCCGCGTGATCGATCATCACCACTGCGCCGTCCGGACGGTACTTCTGGCTTTGCCGATCATATCCGTGAAGGTCTATCCGGAGCTTCTTGTTCGATTTGATCTCGGCCCCGACTTTGTATACGCCGCCGAAGTTGGTTCGACCAGATATTGTCCGTGCGGCGTGACCATATGCAGTCAGGAATGCCTCAATTCCATCCGAAACGTACGTTCCTCCATCCGGTTCGGGTGTGAACAGCGTAACAACGCTACTTCCTGGCTTCTCAGAGTTCGTTACGCCTCGAGCCTTGATCTCCCAGCCGTGAAAGTCAGGTAATGCAAACCCATTTGAGCGGATCCCGAGCAGTGCCTCAAGCGTATTGCCGTTGCAGTTGGTTGCCCTGCAAGGGACGACAACGCCGCGTCTGTCCAAACGAATCGAGTCGTTCCACCCCGAGCGGTGAATCCTTGCAAGTGCCCCCAACAGAGCGAGGTAGTCGTCTGAATCCGAGTTGTGAGGCTCAATCGGCAGCTCGCGCAATGCCCCGTAAGCTTCGTGAGGTTGATCTGCATTGATCTGCCTTGCAGCCGGGCTCTCTGGCGGGACAGCGATAGCTACAATCGTGCGCCGGCTCGTCAGTCCGATCAAGAGGATCCGGTCGGGTACCGTTCCGAGCTTGTCCTTGTCGAAGAATGTTGAAGGCGCGTAGCGCGCGCCCTTCAGGAAACCCGACATTCGGACTTCGGGGTACTGCGGATAGAAGATCAGCTTGGCCTCTGGAGCCTTTGATGGTTGTCCTGTGCTGGTGATCCAGTACATCTCCAATGGGGCATGGAAGACCGGCTCGGTGTTGCCAGCCTTGATTGAATAAGAAGAGTGTGCAACGACAGCGCCAGAAGGAATCCGGCTCAAGTCCGATAGATCGGGTGCCAAGTACACCTGGTTCTTTGAGTTGGCGTTCTGTGGAAGTTGCTTGTAGAGGATCTCGGTAGCTCCGTTTGCCACAAGCATGCTCACAGCTGTGCTGAGCTCGAGGTTGTAGAGCCACTGGTCCCGGTCATCCACCTTGGAGTTCATGTCAAAGTCCTACTCGGCAGTAGAATGAAGTGCGTTTTGCTCTCATCTTCCGTCCATAATCACGAGTTGATGATGGATCGCGCCTTGTCCAGGCACTGTCGCATCAATGCATCGATCCTGACATCGGACATGACCTCAAAGGCCAGCCCCGCGCCATCGAGGTTCATCTGCTTCATGAACTCGCGGAAGAGCTTCTCGCCGTCGAGAAGGTCTTTCTCGTTCGAGAGTARCCTTACTACACCACGCGAGAATGTCGGTCTGGAGGCCATCGCCGAACGCTCCAAGAAGCTGAGACGGATGTCGGCCCTGTGGAGTATTCGTCCAAGAACGGATCCGACGTTCGCTGCGTCGATGTGGCGCGCAATGTGGTAGTTCCACCAAAGGCGTGAAATTGCGTGGTCATCCCGGCAGGCTGTAAGCGTCGGAGCAAAGAAGTGCTTGATGATATCGGCTGTGGACTTCTCATCCGTCGAGCTGTCAGAGATCCATCTCGCGCGTGAGTAGGTCAAGCCTTCGACATGACTCATCCGGACCCACAGTCGGTTCTCACGCGCGACGCTTGGAGATAGATGGCCAAGTGCGTGACCAACGATCAGTGAGTTCTCGATCTCGCTGGCAGGGGAACCGTCGGTGCTTAGCGTGGACAACTCGGACAGATCCGCACTCACGGAGAGAGGAATCCGCCAGTTTCCCGCTGACTCCATGTCGAGAAAGTCACCGCTCCGGTAGCGGTCCAGGTTGTCAGCAACTGAGCCGCGAAGGTCGATGGCGACCTGCTCGCCGACGTATAGCAGCTTCTTCACGCGTTCACTCCTTCAAGGACCTTGCCTAGGGCTTGCAGAGGTCGATCCAGCAGGTGCTGGGCCGCCTGAGCAAGGTCGCAGGTCACGATGTCGATTCCATCAGCAGTGCAACGAGCGCTCATGACTGTATGCCATCGTCGCCCCTCGTGCTGACCAACTTCCCTCATCGCGTCAAGAACGTACATGAGGGTGGGCAGGTATAGCGCAGACAGCAGTACATCCCTTGCTCGGTTGTCACGAACGATGGACAACACGCCGTGGAGCTCGGAGCTCGCTAGAATATCGATGGACTCGCTGTCAAGGTTGATGCGGAACTCGCCTTCTGGAACGTCGGCCATGAGCTTGAGGTGGAAGATGGACTCCAGGGGAGCAAGCTTCTCCAAACCAACCTCATAAGGGAACTCCTCCGTGACGGCGATAACGTCGCCAGCATTGGCGCAGCGGGAGTCCACCGGGAACTCATCATTGATGGACGGTGACGTGAGCGCAAGTTTGTCTGCTACAGCGACGACGACGCCGCGGATGTTGGTTCGCCCACGCAGCTTCCCGTCGGAGAGATCAAGTCGGAACTGGTCCAGCCCCGTAATGTGGAGGTCATCGTAGTAGGTGTCACGACAGGTCAACATAATTCCTGCGCTGGCTTCGCCGCACTGTACCAGCTCAAGAACATTAGAGTCCTCGATACCAAGCTTGCCGGTAATGAAGAGGCTTCCCGTATCGGGATGCTCTTCGATTTCCAGCTCAGCTGTAAGCGAAAGGACTCCGTAGTCCAGCGTCTGATTGGAAAGCACGGGGTGGGGAAAACGTGCGCTGTCCTTAATGCGCATCTTGTTCTCCCTTGATGGGGCTGAGAACGACCGAGATCGGACCGAGATAGGGTCGCGAGAGCTTGATCTTGATGGACATCCGTGTACCTGCCACCGCACTGATCCTTGGTGAGTGGGAGGAGGGAGCGTCATCCAATCCGATGATCGTCAGCGCTTCATCTGAAACTACTCCAATTGCAGATAGCTCTAGAACTACTTCTGCCGAGGCCTCTGGCGTGAATGAGAGTAGCCGAGTGGTGCCTCCATCGGAAACTGAATTTCGAAGGTTGGTGTACGCAATACTGCGACCGCCGCGACCGCCAGTCGTGCCTCGACCAGGACCCTTCCGGTCACCGGTGGTGGCACCCGATCCCTTGGAGCCAGGCTTCTGGCCTCCAGAGGACCCGGATTCTCCACTGTCGCCCTGACCTATCGCCGGTGGCTGTCTCGTGAGTTTCTTCGTCACAGTGGGGCGTTCCGGGTTCTCGTCCATGGTATTGGGATCGGCAATCGGCCGCTCTCCACCCGTGCTGGCGA